>JALOOE010000287.1 GCA_025454565.1 Anaerolineae bacterium | reverse complement strand
CTATTCTCGTCGAACCAGGTGTAGTAGAAGGCCAACACCAGGCGGTCCGGGCTCTGCGCCGTGACCCCGGCGGCCGGGCAAATCATACCGATGCCGATGGCCGCGAATATCAACAGGTGGATAAGCCGTCTCATAACGTTTCCACTCGCTCTCCCACAAAGTCGCCGTGCGCTTGCAGCCGGCGCATGTCGTCCCACATATCCTGCGCCACATAACGATCCAGGGCGGTCAGGACGGCTTTCAAGTCGGGCAGTAGCAGTCCGTGGCGTCGATCGAGCAGCCATTTCGCCTTGAGCAGCGGCGAATTGAGCGTGATCGGGCGCTGCACGCGCACCTTTGGCACACACAGCAAATCGATGATTGAGAAGAGCACGTAGGGCCGGTCGGGCCGCGTGTCATCCCAGAACAGCAGATGCGCTCTCGGCGCCCAAGCCACCAGCTTACGCAGCGCCACTTCATCCACCACCAGCAGCTCAGCCTCCGGCACGCCGGCCAGCTCAGCCCAACGATCACGATAATGCTGGCGCTTCTCCTTCAGTTCCAGCGCCAGGCGCACGCGCTCGCCACGCGCCTGCCGGAAGAGATAGAGATCGGGCCGATCATGCGACGTCGTGTTGTCCTGAAACTCCCAGCCGAGCTCGACGAGGCTCGCCATCACAGCGCTCTCGAAGGCTCGATCCGCCAGGTCACGCGTCCAGTATTCGGGTTTGCGCTCGTAGATGGTTGGCATGGTACGTGAAACGTGAAACGTGAAACGTGATTCGCTGATTCGCCATTCGCTGATTCGCCATTCGCTGATTCGCTGATTCTCTCGTCAATCCACCCGGCACAACAACCCCTTCAGATACTCGCCCTCCGGGAAACTGAGCAGGATCGGATGATCGGAACCCTGGCCCAGCTTGGCGATGATTCGGGCGTCGCGTCCGGCATCCACGCCGGCGCCGAAAACGATCTTCTGGAACAAATCGGGCGTGACCAGACCGGAGCAGGAGAAGGTCGCCAGCAACCCTCCCGGCGCCAGCAGTTTGAGCGCGAGCAAGTTGATGTCCTTGTAGCCGCGCGTCGCGCCATCCAGCTCGGCCTTGCTCCTGGCGAATTTGGGCGGGTCGAGGATCACCATGTCGAATTGCCGGCCTTCGTCCCGAAATGAGCGCAATACCTGGAACACATCCCCCGCGATGGCCTCCGCCTGGGCGTCGGGATCGAAACCGTTCAACCGCAACGCGTGCTCCGCGCCGACCAGCGCCTCATGCGAACTGTCCAGGTTGGTCACGTGCCGCGCACCGCCTGCCAGCGCGTAGACCGCAAACGCGCCGGTGAAGCTGAACGCGTTCAGCACCCGCCGGCCGGAGGCGTGGATTCCCACGATCCGCCGATTCTCACGCTGATCCAGGTAGAAGCCGGTCTTCTGCCCGCTCAACAGATCAGCGCGGAAGCTGTGACCATACTCCTGGATGGCGAGGTCGTCCGGCGGCAGCTCGCCCCAAGCCAGCCCGCTGTGTAGCGCCAGCCCCTCCTGCCGCCGGACGGCGACGTCCGAGCGGTCGATGATCCCGCGTGGCATGAAGGTCTCGGCCAGAGCCTGGAGCAGCAGCTCGCGCCGCGCTTCGACGCCCGCCGTCAAGAATTGCGTGGTGAGCCAGTCGCCATAGCGATCGACGATGAGGCCAGGCAGGCTGTCGCTCTCGGCGTAGACCAAGCGGTATGCATCGGTCTGCGGATCGGCGGCCAGATCAGCACGCCGAGCGCCCGCCGCGGCCAGGCGCCTGCGCCAGAAGCCAGCATCCAGCTCCTCGCCGCGATCCCACGTCAGTAGCCGGACGACGATCTGTGACTTGGGGTTGGCGTAACCGCGCGCCAACCATTCGCCACGGCTGTCAAGCACATCAACGATGCCGCTCGGCGCCAGATCGCCAGCCACGCGCGCTATCGCACCCGAGAAGATCCACGGGTGGTGGTGGCGGACCGGTTTGTCCTTGCCGGGGTGAAGGTGGACGGTTGGTAGATTAGTTGATAGGGACATGGCAAATTGGGGGAGACAAGGAAACGAGTAGACGAGAGAAAGCGACTAGCATCCTGTCTACTTGTTTCTCTTGTTCACTGACTCCTCGGCACTGGCATCAACCGCACGACCCAGACGGCTCGCGTTGCGGGCCTGACGATGGCCCACTCGGCGACGCGCAGGCCGCAGACCCATGCGATGCCGGCGGGACTGCACAAAAGCGGCCAGCGAGCGCGAGCGGTCTTGGGTAGTTTGGCATTGATCATGAACTCATTGAGCTTGGTACTGTGTCCATCCAAACCTTGCGGCTGGAATCGGTCGCCCGGTTGCCTGATCCGCAAGATCAAGTTCGACCCTACGGCATCAGCATCCAGACAGGCAGTCCACGGATCGGCTGCTGTGGCGAACTCGCCGGACTGCGCGGCACGGCGAGCGCACGAAATCGCGATCTGCCAGCCGCCAATGACAGTGACGCCCGGCGCAACCAGCACGCCCGGCGATGAATCGGGCTGAAAGAGCAAAGCCTGCTGAAGCGTGCTGACCGGCGTCGCCTCTGCGCCGATGCGCAGCGTGCGATAGTCGATCTCCAATTCCAGGCCGGCTGCCAGGGTGGCCTTCTGGCCCGTTGTGCCCTCCCTGGCTAACCAGACTGCGCGCTCCACGTGCTCCCAGTTGATGTTGCGCAGGCTGGCGCGCAATCGGTGGATCGCCTCTCGGATCGTTGCGCGCTGCAAGCCGAGAGGCAAGGCTCGCCAGGCTGCAAGATCGAATTCGACCGCATCAGAAGAAGGTAGGCGTGAGTGAGCGGGGGAATGGGGGCGCCGGACAAAGTCGCCCGCTCCCCTGGGCTCACCCTCTCGCGTTCTGACCCGCTCCCACGCCTCGTCCACCGCTGTCCGCAGCAGTTCGTAATCTCCGCCCAGCACCTCGGCGGTGTGCGCCAACACCGCTCGCATCCGAGGATTGTAGCCCTCCAGGATCGGCAGCAGCTCGTGGCGCAGCCGGTTGCGATAGATGGTCGTGTCCTCGTTGCTGCGGTCGAAGCGCGGCTGGAGACCCTGCTCAACGCAGTAGGTCTCGATGGCAACGCGCGACGTGGCAAGCAAGGGGCGGATAAGAATAGGGGAAAGGCGGAGTGGGGAAGGGGTAGCAAAGGGGAGAAGAGACACATCTGCCCCCTCCGATCCTCCGCTCCCCTGCTCCCCTGCGCCCCCGCTCCTCCGCCCCCCGGACAGCCGAAACTCGCCCAGCGACGTCTTCGGGAGCATGCCACGCAGACCGGCCACACCGCTGCCGCGCAGGAAGTGCATCAAGACCGTCTCGGCCTGGTCGTCGGCGTTGTGGCCCACGGCGATGGCATCGGCGCAGACATCAGCGGCCACATCGGCCAGGAAGCGATAGCGAACCTGACGGGCGGCTTCCTCCAGCGACAAGCCCGCCTCGCGCGCCAGCCCGGCCACCTCCGCCCGACCGACGGTGTAGGGCACGCCGCAACCGGCAGCAAACTCCGCCACAAAATCGGCGTCGGCGTCGGCGTCGGCGCCACGCAGCCCATGATTGAGATGCGCGACATGCAGCCGCAACCCCATCTCCGGCGCCAGGCGACTCAGCAGATGCAGCAAACAAAGCGAATCCGGCCCGCCCGATACGCCCACGACCAACGCCATGCCATCGCGCAGCAGGTCATATCGGCGGATCGTGCGCCGCACCTGGTGAAGCAGATCGGCCATGAGGTGATGATAGCATGTGGAGCGGGAAAGGAGCAAGTCAGGCCGCCAACGGTTACACCCGATTTTGTGCCTGGCACACCACATGGTACGATGTACGGTATTCACGCCACGGATGAGGTTCCACCAACGATGGTCGACATCAACCCAAGAGTCCCCCTCGCCCGCCAAGCACTGATCAGGAGATGCCTGACAGCACACCAGCCAAACCACACCACCCGAAGGAGCCGCGCATGAAACCTGTCGCGCTCGGCGTCATCGGCTGCGGCGTGATCGGCCGGCACCATCTGGCTGCCGCCAGCCAATCGCCGATGATCCGCGTCGCCGCCGTGGCCGATCTGATCGCAGAGAAGGGCCGCGAGATGGCCGAACAGTACGGCATCCCGAAACGTTATGTCGAAGGCGCCGATCTGCTTGACGACCCCGAGATCGAGGCAGTCGTGCTGGCGCTCCCGGCCGTGGGTCGCTTCCCGCTTGCCATGAAAGCATTCCGCAGGGGCATCCACGTGCTGACAGAGAAGCCGGTCGCCTTGCATGCCGACGAGGTGCGCCGGATGATCGCCGCACGCGGCAACCTCGTGGCCGGCTGCTGCTCATCGCGCTACCGCTTCCTCCCCTCGGCCGCCGCGGTGACGCAATTCATTGCCACCGGCGCGCTCGGCGCGCTGCGCGTGATCCGGGCGCGCAACATCTCGGCGGCCGGCGCACCTCCGGCATCACCGCCGCCCACCTGGCGACTGCGACGGGCCGAGAACGGCGGCGGCATCCTGATGAACTGGGGCTGCTACGACCTTGACTATCTGCTGGGCGTCACCGGCTGGACGCTGAAGCCGCAGACGGCGTTCG
>JALOOE010000286.1 GCA_025454565.1 Anaerolineae bacterium | reverse complement strand
GCCGTATTCGGTCATATCGACGACGGTATCGGGCGCAGCGGCGCCCAACACCCGATACAGATCATGGAGCGACTGCCCCTCCCGATGTCCCATCAAGAAATGGATGCCGCCGTCGATCTGATATGGCCCGCGGCGCCACCAAGCGGCCACACCTCCCGGTTGGCAGTGGAGCTCGAAGATACGCGATTGGTAGCCGTTCAGTTGGGCATACACGCCGGCGGCCAGGCCTGCGAGCCCGGCACCGATGATCGCGACAGTCCGTTTCGTCATTGAAGTCAACTTCTTATGTGTAATAGTGGTGCGATGGCTACGCGCATCGAACGCTTGAGCGGCAGATGGCGTTATGGGCTGACCGGGCGAAGCGCATCGCGTGCCTGCGCCAGGAGCTCGGCGAGAGCCCCAAGCTCGCTTGGTGTGAGGATGACCCACGGCGCAAAGAAATAGCGATCAGTGGTCGCCTCGGCTTCGTCCCGCAGCCGCCTGCCCTGCTCGGTGATCCGAAACGCGCCATCGTGCTCGCCGACCCAGCCCCGAGCGATCAGCGCTTGCAGCGCCACAGCGTAGGAGTCGCAGGCGTAGCCGCGGCGCACGCAGTGCCTGGCGCAGAGATCATCCAGCGTCACGATGTCGCCGTGCCACAGATGGGTCAACGTCTCCCACTCTTGCCCGGTGACGCCGAGAGGCTTCCAGGCTGCGAGATGAGCGTCGTCCCGATAGGCCACCAGGTCGCTCAGGTATTGGTCGAGTTGCGGCGCCATGCCGGCTCGACCGGCGGGGTCATAGTGGCGGGCAATGCGCAGACACCACTTGCCGGGCGGCTCCGGCGCGGCCAGGCTGGCTTCCACGAGCCGGCGCAGGAGCGTCAGCAGGCGCTCAAGATCGGCATCCGGCAGCGGATGCAGCGGCGCCATCGCCGCATAGGCCGTGTCGATGAGTTGGCGGACGGCGGCGTGACCGGCGTTGGTCAGATGATACTCGCCCGTTCCGGCCGGCGCCAGCAGTCCCAACGTCACACCCTGCCCCAACCGCGCCTCCTGAAGGGCCGGATTTGTATACGCGGCGCGCGCGCTCAGGCGCACCGCCGAAACCGGATCGGGCTCGAAGATCTTGGCGGCCATCAGCCAGCCGTACCACTGCCCATACGGGACGCCCAACTGCTCCGCAGCATGGTCGATGGCGGGGCCGTAGTGCGCCGTGAGCGCTTCGAGCGTCTCCCAGACGAGCGGCCAATACTCAGATAGCTTCTTTGGCATTGCGAGCTCCTTCAAGCGACGGCGGACGATTGCGATGGACGCTGAGCCGTCGTCACGACACGGTTCAGAAGCGGCGCGAGATCGACGGCTCAGCGGCAGCCTGCCACGAGCGGCTTGAGCAGTTGTGGGAAGTCGGTGAAAATGCCGCTGGCGCGCGCCTCCACCAACTGCTTCATGGTCGCCTCGTCGTTGACGGTCCAGATGTAGACGTCGAAACCGGCGTCCCGGAGCTTGCCGATCTCAGCGGGGGAAATCGCGCCGACCCGAGGGTTGTATGCCTGTGCGTTGAGTCGCTTGAGCAGGGCGATAGGGTCGGGGTCGGCCTTTTCGACAAGCGCGCCGGTGGCAATCTGCGGATTGGCCTTCTTGACGCGTTCCAGATAAGTATGGTTGAACGATGAGATCAGCACGCGATCGGCCATGCCAAGCCCGTCGATCAAGGTCACGACCTTCTCAACCACCGTCGCGTCGCCGGGCGTGCCGCTCAGGTCCTTGATCTCCACGTTGATCCGCCAGGCGTGGTCTTTGGTGAAGGCCAGCGCCTCACTCAGGGTCGGCGCTTTCTCGCCGCGATAGCTCCGCTGCTCGTCCTGCGTCACCTTGCCGGCGGCGATTTGCTTGAACGGATCGGTTGCCACAAACCACGACCCGAAGTCGAGCTTCTGCACATCATCCCACGAGAACAGGTGGTTCGTGAACGGCAGGCGTTCGGGGAAAAGCTGTTTGACGTTCGATGTACGCGCCAGCGTATCGTCATGGACGATGAACGGCACGCCATCCGACGTCATGGCGACATCCAACTCCCAAAGATCGGCCCCGATTTCCAGCGCCTTGCGTGCGGCGGCCAACGTGTTCTCCGGGGCCAACGAGCGCGCCCCGCGGTGGGCGATGTTCAGCGTCTTGGCGCACATAGCGGTCTCCTGAGGTTGAGGTCGAGGCTCAGCCTGAGTCGGCGCGGCTTGGGGAGGCAGCGTAGAAGTGACACAGGCGACGGCGACGAGCGCGACAATCGATAGGGGCAGCAACAGACGAATGGGCTGGCTCATAGGTTGGTAGGCAAAGGGTGGTAACCCATCTCTCGACGGGTTGCCACCCCTTGTCAGCATGCTCCTTGTTTTCTTGCCTACTTGATGCCCATCGTCTGGTTGTATTCCTGGATGGCTTTAGTCACGGTGTCGGCAGCCTTATCCAGCGCCTGCTGCGGCGCGGCTTTGCCAGCCAACACTTCCTCGATCGCACCTTCGATGGTCTGCCGTGCGGTCGGGAAGACGCCGATCAGCCCGCCCTGGGTGAAGCGGTTATTCGGCGCAGCGTGAAGCTGGTCGATGGCGGTCTGGAACTGCGGGTATTTGGTGCGCCATTCCACCGAGACCGGATCGCTGTAGCCGGCTTTGCGGATCGGATAGTAGCCCGACATGGACTGCCAGTAGGCCTGCTGCTTGGCGCCGGAGATGAACTTGATGTACTCCCAGGCGCACTGCTGCTCGGCCGCGGGCCGATCCTTCAGGATCCACACCGACGCGCCGCCGATGATGGTGCCGGACTTCTTGAAAGCGTCCTCGTTCGGCCTCGGCAGGAAGCCGGTTCCCAGCTCAAACTTACCGGCGGACCCTTCCAGCAGGCTCCTGACGGTAGCTGTAGATTCGATGATCATCGCCGTCTTCTGGGCGATGAACGCGTTGCGGGTATCCACCGTGGTGCGGCCGTAGTTGCCCAGGATGCCCTGATCGTACAGCTTCTTCCACATTTCGAGGATGGCAACCCCTTCAGGGCTGTTGAAGGCAGCCTTGGTGGCCGGCTTGGCGCGGCCGTTCTCATTGTCCGTATAGTAGCCACCGGAGGCCGCAAGGAATTGCTCGAAGAACCAGCCATAAATCGCGAAAGCCGCACCGTAGACATCGACCTTGCCGGCAGCGTCTTTCTTGGTCAGCTTCTTGGCGTATTCCTCCACTTCGGCCCACGTGCGCGGCGGTTTGTTGGGATCCAAACCGGCAGCCTTGAACATATCTTTGTTATAGTAGACCATCGGGTTAGAGGTGTTGAACGGCATGGACCACTGCTTGCCGTCCACCGTGTAGTACGCCAGAACGTTGGGCTCCAGATCGGAGACGTCGTACTTCTCTTTATCGATGAAGTCCTGAACCGGCGTCGCCACGCCCAGGTCAACCACCAGTCGCGTGCCGATGTCGAAGAGTTGGACCACTGCGGGCACGGCCTTGGACTGCAAACCGGCCTTGAGCTTGTTCAATGAATCGTCGTAGCTGCCCTGGTAGATGGGCACGACGAAGCACTTATCCTGCGCCGCATTGAAGTCGCTGGCGAGTTGCGGGATGGCTTTGCCGCCGATATCGCCACCCATGCTGTGCCAGAAGTCGGTGCGCGTGCGGCCAGCGGGCACGACCACGGCGGTCGCCGTCGGGGCCACGGTGGGAGCGGCAGCCGCAGCCTTGGTGGGCTCCGGCGCCTTGGTAGCCTCGGCCGGCTTAGCCTCAGGCGCTTTGGTCGCTTCGGGCGCCTTTGTTGGAGCTGCAGCAGCCGGCTTTTCCGCCGGTTGGGGCGCCGGCGCCGGGGCAGCCGGCGCGCAGGCAGAGAGGAGCATGCTCAAAACAACGAGCAAGCTGACGACGGTGAACAGCTTCTTCATGGTTCCATCTCCTTTTGAGTGTGGATTTTGGCTCACGGATCGCACGAATGACGCTGAATCCGTTTTCCTCTCATTCGCGCAATTCGTGGCTGAGCATTAACCCTTAACCGCCCCCGCAGTCAGACCGCGGATCAACTGGCGATTGCCGACGATGAACAGCGTGAAGGTGGGTATCAGGATCAGCACCACCCCGGCCATCACAATATTGAACATGAAGCGCTCCTCGTCCTGCAAGAGCGCGATGCCGATTTGCACCGTGCGCATGCTCTGGTCATTAGTGATCAGTAACGGCCAGAGGTACTGATTGTAGGTCTGCAAAAAGCTGTAAACCGCCAGCGTGCCCAGAGCGGGGCGAGCGAGCGGCACCACGATCTTGAGCAAGAAGCGGAAGCTGCCGCAGCCGTCGATGGTAGCTGCGTCTTTCAGCTCCTTGGGAAGCGTCATGAAGAACTGGCGCAGCAGGAACGTGCCGAATGCCGTCGCCACGAATGGCGCGCTCAGCCCCATGAAGGTATCTGTCCAGCCGATTTGCCGGATCAGCAGATAGTTGGGGATGATGGTCGCCTCCCACGGGATCATCAGTGTGGCGAGGAAGACGAGGAACACGATGTTGCGGCCTTTGAAATCGATGAACGCGAAGGCGTACGCGGCCAGGCTCGCCGTGATGAGCTGGCCGAGCATG
>JALOOE010000285.1 GCA_025454565.1 Anaerolineae bacterium | reverse complement strand
CCTTCCCTGCGCCTGCTGTACGACATGCCAGGCCTCGTGCGGCAAATGCTGCTCCTGCCCCGGCGCGACGTGGATGTCGCCGCCCTGGGTGTAGGCCAGAGCGTTGAGCTGCGCAGGTTGGGCTGAATTGTAATGAACGTTGACGTTGTCCAGGGAGATGCCGGAGAGCGTTTCGATGCCAGCCTTCAGGCCGTCGGGCAGGCCAGTACGGTTGGGGCGCTGCGTGGCAGCCTGTCGCTGCATGGCAGCTTGTCGCTGCATGGCAGCTTCTGGCATGGTCATTCCCTGCCCGGCCGCGCGATCGGCCGCTTGCTGATAGAGGTCAGAGGGCGCACTGAAGGCGGGTTGGGTTTGCACGGGGCGCTCAACGTCTTCTTCAGGGGTCTCAACCTGTCGCTCGTCGGCTGCATCTTCGATATGGCGCGCCACCATGCGCTGCACCTGGCGATTGCCCACCGTGCGCTGGAGCGCCAGCAGGTCCGCCGGCCGCAGCCCGTTGCGGTTGCGCTGGACGCGGCGATAGGCAACCTGCGGGGCCACCGCTTGCGCTGGTCCCTGCTCCTGCTGGCGGCTGAGTTCCTGTGCTGGCCGCCGCACCGGTGCGGTCGCCTGTTGAACTTCGTTCGCGCGTAGTTGAGCGCCACTCATAGGTTAACCTCGTTCTGCTTGCTAGTACTCCACGACCCGCGATAGGCTCTTAGCCTGCTGGACCCAGTTGTTCACTTCGTCCTGGCGTGGGGAGCGTCCCGTCAGCTTCTTCTCCGCGTTCACTTGCGCCAGCTTGCTGAACAGGTTCGCGGGGTTGCGCTGCGCGAGTTCCACGACCGTGTCCACGCCTGCGGCTTCCAGAAGCTCGCCGAACTGCTTGCCCACACCCTTGATGCGGAACAGATCAGCGTGGTTGATCCACGTCAGGATCAGGCCGGCATCCAGGCCGGTCGATTCCGCCAGCTCGGCGCGGCCTTTGCGGGTAGCGCCACGGCGGAGTAGATCCATCACCGTCACGACGCCGGCCTGATTGAGCTTGGCGGCATAGGCGGCGCCGATCCCTTCGATGAACTCCACCTTCTCGCGCAGATTGGCCACGTCCGGTGTGCTTAGGATCGCCTCGAGCTGCTTCAGGCGGGCGGCGGCGTCGGCTGCAGCAACAGTGGGGGCTGCCTCATCAGCACCCGCACCGGTCGCTCCCGCAGCCGCACCTTCCCCGGTGTCGGGAGCTGATTCAACGGCGGGGGCGCTGATCTTGGCGGCGGGCACTTCCGCTTCAGCCGCGGGAGTCGACTCAACGACGGGGGCGCTGATCTCGGCGGCGGGCGGGAGCCGATCCTTCCACTGGGGCTGTTGGCTCTCCAGGAACACCAGTATCGTCAGCCCAATCTCGACCAGCGGCGCTGCGAATCGGATCAGCGACGGCTGCGAGATCTGGATGATCCAGCCGATGGCGTTCATCACCGCAAACACAAGCAACACCCACCGCAACCAGGGCCGGGCGCTGGATAGGCCGGGCAGCGGTAGATACATGGCAGCCAGCAAGACCACATAGACCAGGCCAACCGGAACGGAAAGCTGCGGTGGAAGCCCTAGCAAGAGGTGTAGAAGGATGGCGGCGAGGCCGAGCAGGACGATTACCACTTGCAGCGGGCCCGGCACAACGCTGAACTCGACGTCCGCGGGGCTCACGCCTGTGCTGCTGGAAGTCGCCACCTGCACCTGCCGGCCGCCGAACTCGGCATTCGCCGAGGTGGACACGGCAAGCGTGAGGGCCTCCGGTGAGGCGAGCGTGATGGTGCTCCTCAGTTGGGTATCCGGCCGGCCCCGTAACAGGAAAGTCACCGCTTCGGCCCGCTTCAGGTTCGCGCCTGTCACCGTCACTTCGTAGGGCCGGGTGTTGCCAAGACGGCCGGACGCAGGGAGGATATTCTTCGGCTCCGGTCTGGTTGTCGGCAGGACGGTGAAATCGGCGGTCGCGATGCCGTTGGGGGTAATCACTTCGAGGGTGCGCAGACCAGGGCGGGCATGCTCCATGATATCGATTCGGATCGGCAACCGCTCGGGCGTGCCTCCCGGCTGCAGCGTTACCCGGATCCGTTCGTCCTGGTGCGACTCCAGATACGCGGCGGCCGCCGTGACGCCGTCCAGGTGTTGGCCGTAGACGATGGCGCTGACGGTGCTACCCTGGCGCGCGGCGTCAGGCGCCACGTTGCTGATGTCGGGCGGATTGCGCGCTTCGACCCGGATAACGATGATGTCGGGGTGGCTGCGCATTCCGGCATCGTCGATGACAGTGAGCTTGAACACATGGGTGCCCACGGGCAGGATCACGTCGATCTGAGGCTCATCGGTCTCCAACGGGAACTTGGTGAAGGGCATGGTCACTCCTCCTTATCCCAGCGATAGCGCACGATCTTCTGATCTTCGTGGGCTTGCGAGGCACTGGCATCGAGTTTGACGGCGACCTGGCCGGTGAGGGTCGGGATAGTTTGGTCTGGGCCGGCCTCGGCCTTGGGAGCTTCGAACACCACGCCGGCCAGGTCGCGGGCGGCAGCGATGATATCACTCTGCCGATTGAACAAGGTGTGCGCGTTCTGCCTGGCATAGAGCGCAGCCCCCAATGCCGCAACGCCAGCCTGGTAGTGCTTGTACTCGGGTTCGTCGATGATGGGCGGGTAGGTGACGCCGATCTCCTGGCCTACGTCCTGTTCGAGCGCGGCGAACACGCCCATAACCTCGGCCAGACGATCGGGCCGAAGCGTGTCGTTCCGGGCGAGCATTTCGACGTTGACAGCGGCTTGTCGTACATCAATCGCTGATGGCACAGGGAATCGCGCGCTGAGCGCCGCGAACGCGCCACGTTTCAGCCGCATGAGGTCCACGATGCGGTCGCGCAGCTCGGCCGAAAGCTGCGACTCCGCTATCGCTTTGGCGACGGCCCAGCTCAAGGAGCGCCGGTCGATCTCGTTCTGCTGCGGCCGTCCGGGATCGGCGGGGAGGCGAACCTCCGTCGCTCCGGCAGCCAGATCGATATGCGCCAGTTCGATCCATGCGGCGGGGTCCGGCGCTGCATCGGCAAGCTCCACCTTGAGCGTGCGGTAACGGCTGATGCCGGGCGGGCTGCCACCGGGCGGTACGTCGAACGGTGCTTCGAGGTCCTGGAGGTACGCGTCAAAGCGGTCTTGATAGCCGGCAAGGATGTAAACGCGGCGAGGGGCCGTGGACGGCGGAATGCTTAACTGCACGGCCTGGTCCAGGTACAGTTCGTTCCCTGCGCCATCCAGGGCTGCGCCGGGCTGCACTTGCACGTCCAGCCCGCCGACCGGCGACACGGCGAGCTCGTCCAGCACACCCGGCATCACGCCCGGTTCGTAGAGGCTTCTGTTCTGGCGCCGCTGCTTGGCGAGATGATGTTCGTGGAGCTTCAGCAGCCGTTCGTGCAGCCGCTCTCGCAGTTGCTTAGCCAGGGCGTCGCGCACCCAGTCCACAGCCCCGGCCCGTTCTGCCACGCCAGTGTCAATGGCTGAACTGACAATCTCGGCCACGCCGGGTTGGAGGGCGATGCGGGCGAGCTCGACACCCTCGAAATCGTCCGGCTTCTCGAGCAAACAGATGATCTCGGGGTTCTCGCTGATCCGGGCTGGGCCGCTGTATTCGGGATAGTCGACATTGTATTGAGTGTCGGTTGGGTTCTCAGCGTATTTGATACAGACGTGGACGGTCGTGGGCAGGTTTTCCGGCAGGGGGATCGGGACCGTCTTCGCCCCAGGCAGGTAGAGAAGATTGCCTTCGCGATCCAGGGCCGCGCCGGCTCCGACCCGCACGCTGAGACCCGCACCTGCCGTCACCGCCAGCCCTTCGCCCTCGCCGGGAATGATGCCGGGGGTATGCAGTCCGCGCAGATGCAGCTTGCGCTTCTCCAGGTGATACTCTTGACCTTGCAGCCAGTCTTCGGCGGTTGTGAAGAAGCCGGTAAAGAAGTTCAAACGCTTATTCAACTGCCTAAAGGGAGTCCGGTTGCTGATGGGCATAATTCCTCCTGCGCCGTTCAGGCGACGGTCGTGTCCAGACCGATGCTCGAATACTCGCCGATTTGCATGAAGTTTGGCCCGGGCCGGCCGGCCGCAGGCGTGATTCGCACAGCGTATTCGGTGTGCGCAGGCTTCTCCGCATCGAGGATGGCGCGCACTTTGCGCCCAAGTTTCTCGATCCTGGTTTTCACCGCCCTTGCTTTTTTCGCCTCGGTCAGCTCTGTCCCGTCCGTATCTGGAAAGGCGCGGCAGATGTCGACAATGAAGCAATAGGGGCGCTCGATATCGGTCACGAATAGGGTGCCGCCGGCAATCACCGGTGACACCTTACCGGTCGGCGAAAGGCAGTAGTCGACGAGGCCGTCCCGTCGGGATATGTTGAGTTTGTTGGCATCCTTCAGGTCTTGCGGGGGGGGGTGGGTGAATTGGCGGAGGGTGCGTGCTTCACCCGTGGCGTCGCGTTCCAGGTAGTTCAGGCGCACGCCGGCCGGCTTCCCATCGCTGTCCTTCAGCAGGTCGATGCGCTGTATATAGTCGGCATCGTAGTACCGCTGTATCT
>JALOOE010000284.1 GCA_025454565.1 Anaerolineae bacterium | reverse complement strand
CTGAAGGGCAGCGTCTTGTTCCTCTCGGATCTGATGCGTCACATCACGATCCCCCACGCCGTCGATTTTATGGCGACGTCGAGCTATGGCGCGAGCACCGAATCCAGCGGCATTGTGCGCATCCTCAAAGACCTGGACGAGCCGATTCAGGGGCGCAATGTGCTGATCGTCGAGGATATCATCGATACCGGACACACCCTGAATTATCTCTTGCTGCTGTTGCGTGCGCGCATGCCCAAGTCGCTGCGCATCTGCACGCTGCTCAACAAGCCCGATCGTCGTGAGGTCGATGTCCACGTCGACTACATCGGCTTCGATATCCCAAATGAGTTCGTCCTGGGATATGGCCTGGATTATGACGAACTATATCGAAATCTGCCTTATGTTGCCGTACTCGCGCCGCACGTCTACGCAACCGAATGATCGCGATGGCTCGAGCGTGCGAGTGGATGATGCGGGCTTGAGGCACGCCCGGACTGCTCTCGGCGGACTGCCGCGCCTGGGCGTCGGTCTGCTTGTGGTTCTTCTGGCACTAATCGGCGTCACGGCCAGCGTGCATGCAGATGGGCTGATCATCAGCGGGGGTACATCAGGAGGCGCCGGTCCGCAGATCGATGCGGTCACGCTCTCCCCTGCCGCGCGCCAGGCGCCGGTCGCAGCGGCGCAGCCGCGCGCTTACGTCGTGCAGCGTGGCGACACGCTGTCAGTCATTGCTGCGCGCAATAACACGACTGTGGCGTCGCTGGTCGCTCGGAACGCTCTGGCCAACGCCGACCGGATTGACGCCGGCCGCGTCCTTCAGATCGATACTGTTGACGCGCCTCTACCGACCCTGCCGCCCGCCAGCCCACTGGCGCGCGTCCAGTTCTGGCCCTGGCCGCCCGTGCAGGGCCAAACCCTGGCCGTTTGGATGATCTCTCGCACGCCCATCACGCCGGCGCTCAGTTTCGCCGGTCAAGCGATTTCGGTGACGACCGAGGGACGCAGCAGTTGGGCATTGATCCCCATCGGGGCACTGGCTGATCCGGGCAGCAAGCCGCTGACCCTCACGCTCGGCGCAACCGCTTGGACTATGCTCGTACCGATTCGGGCGGGTGTGTTCGACACGGATCAGATCTCGGCTGAAGCCGCAGATCCGATCCTCAGCGAGGCAGCGAAGGTCAACGCCGAACTGGCGCGCATGACCCAGCTATTTGCCGGCGCGAGCCGGGACGGCTGGACGCCGCGCAGCCGCTTCTCCAGCCCGCTGGCCCCCGACGTCAAGTACGAGGCGAGTTCGCCGTTTGGCTCACGCCGCACCTACGGGACTAGCTCAGGGCTCACGACGCACGCCGGCGAGGACTTCGCGGTTGCGCCCGGTACGCCGGTGCTCGCACCTGCTGCCGGTACTGTGGTGCTCGCCGAGCCGCTCTTCGTGCGCGGCAATGCAGTCGTAGTCGATCATGGCCGCGGGGTATATAGCGGCTACTGGCACATGCAGACGTTGAACGTCAAAGCGGGGGATCTAGTATCGCCGGGTCAGGTGTTAGGGGCGGTGGGCAACACCGGGTTGAGCACCGGCGCCCATCTACACTGGGAGATGCGCGTGGGCGGGGTGGCAGTTGATCCGTTACAATGGGTGGAAAAATAGCAAATCAGCAAGTCAACATGTTGCTGATTTGTTGACTTGCTGATATTGAGATGACATTCTGGAGAAGCGAAACTACTTCTTCTCCGACCCTTCCTCGGCGCCTTCCTTCGCAGCCTTGCCCTTGATAACGACTTCGGGTTCAGCGGTGGTGGCTCCCTCTTCAGTCTCCTCGAGCGTGCCGGCGCGCGACAGGGTCAAGCTGAAGATCACGTGGTCATGAGCCGTGAGCACCTTGACGCCGTTGGGGACCGCCAGATCGCCCGCCAGCACTTCATCATCCTCGCTTTGCAGCTTGGTGAGATCGGCCACCAGGTGGTTCGGAATGTCGGCCGGCAAGCACTCGATTTCGACCGCATCCAAGTTGCGCACCAGAACCAGATCGCCGTTGAGCTTCATCGCCGGAGCGTCACCAACAGGGATGATGGGGACGTGCAAGCGCAATTTCTCAGTCATCGAGACGGCCTGGAAATCCACGTGCAATACGTTGTGCTTGACCGGATGGCGTTGCACTTCGCGTGGCAGCACGTTGAGTGGGCTGTCGCCGGTGACCTGAAGCATCAAGAGCCCCGACCCCGCTTGATGCAATGCCTTCTGAAGCTCCTTCGCGTTGACGGAAATGGGCTTCGCCTCAACGCCCGCGCCGTAGATGACGGCGGGCACGCGCGCTGTGTCGCGCAGCTCGCGAATAGGATGGCGTCCCACGCCACGGAGCTCGGCATCCAGAGTGATTTTCTCCATCTCTAGTTCTCCCCCTGCGTTCGGCATGTCAGCCGGACGCTATCGCAGTCGTAATGACACCCTTTGGGTGCGCTCAATGCAAAGAACAGCCCGGCTTCGGCCGGGCTGCGAGCAAATGACGCCCCTATTCTAACCTAACTGTGCCCTTTTCGTCAAAAGTACGTGGGCCTGTTACTCAATGCGCCTGCCCAAGATCGCTGCCAGACAGACCGTTCGTCAGTCCTTGACGTGCACGCGCAACGCCGAGACGCTCTCGACCGCCCAGGCTTGTTCCAACGCGATGGACTCTTCGAGCGTCGGCTGTTCCGGCGGCCACAGCTCAATGATTACGTTGAAGTCATAGCGTGAAGCTCGCAGCGTATCGAACAACCAGGGCAGATCCACCTGCCCCTTGCCTGCGGGCCGCCCCTCGATAACGAACCCCATCATGTTCCAGGCGCGCATCACTGCGAAATCCTTGAGGTGCAGGCACATCGTGTGCGGAGCCAACGCTTCCGTCACCTGCTGCCAGCCTTCCGATACGGCTAATGAGTTTACCATGTCCAGCACCACGCCGATACGTGGGCTGCCGACCTCCTCAATAGCCCAGCGGAGCCTGGCTGCGGGGAGGTTGCCGTTTTCCAGTGCGATCACGCTGGCATTGGCTTCAAGCGACGGCAGCACGGCGCGCAGATAGCCAGGAATTTCCTGTGCTGCGACCGGCTTACCGTCGATTTCGGGGATGGTGCGCAGTAGTCTGGCGCCGATGCGCTTGGCCAGCGCCAACTGCCGGAGCAGATGATCGGTTTCGAGGCCACGGGTTCCGAGCTCCAGCTCGATGCCCCAGGTGTGCGCCTGCCGGACGAACGCATCCAAATCCGCTTCCGACAGCTTGTCCAGGGGTAGATTCGGGCCTATCTGAACGACGCGCAGGCTGAGGTCCCGTGCCTTGCAGAGCAGATCGAGGGCGCTCAGCGGCCGGGCCGGTTGGGCCTGGCGATCGCCGAACTGGAAACCGATCGACCACATATACGTGTAGGTGTTGATGCCTAATTTCATGATGGCTCCATCAGAAGGGGGAATGCCCTGTCTTTACCCTACGCTGTCCAGCCGCGCCACGGCGAACGGCGCCAGATCGAGCTCCAGGCCGGTCGCAGCTTGCCGCATTGTGCCGAGCCGATTTCGGAATGTCTCAGGCGACCGCATCGCCTCCTCGGCGGCCGACGCATCCAGCAAACGCAGGTCGATCCGGCCGCGCAGACCGAGTAGGGTCACGGATTGTAGTTCGGCGGTCATGTTGGCGACCAATATACGCACCCGGCCGTCCTTGCGCAGCGCGATGCCGTCCACCGCCAGCGCAACGCTCGGCTGGCCGGCCAACACCTCCCCGCCGGCAAACTCACCGATGTCGGCCAGGACGTGATAGAGCGGGAAGACGGCGCCGGGGATCGACCGAAACCGGTCGGGCACAGGGGCGCCTTGAGCAGTTTCCATCACCCCACGCCAACCGGTCGTCTCGAAGTAAGTGGCGCTTGCCGCGCCGCTCTGCGCCAGATTGCGTATGCTGCCGGCCGTCCAACCGGCCGCGAACAGCGATATCTGCCGTGGATCGACCTGCGGCGGGAGTTCGCCGGGCGGGGTGGGTGGGATCGCGGCGGTGGCGTAAGGGTTATGGCGCATCTTGAGCGTCACCGGGCTGACGTACACCGGTTTCCCGCCTGCCAGCGCGCGGGCACTGCGCACGGCGACACCCTGCGTCGTCAGCGTCTCCACGATGGACGCATTGTCGAACGCGTGCACCTGCGGGGTGATGGCGAACGTCAGCGCGTCGACCAGGTCGAGTGGCGGCAGGCTGCGCGCGAGGAAGATGAAGTCGGCGTCGGTGCCAGAAGCGAGCTCGGCTTCGTCGTAGTCCGCCAGATGAGTTCTCGCCGGTTCGATCACCTCGCGCAGTGGCGATCCACCTTTGAACATCTCCTTCGCGGGGAAGACCAGCCAGCGGCAAACATTCGGCCGCACCTCATTGAGCAGTAGGCGGAGCACAGCCATCTGAGCGACCGCCGCTTCGGGTGAAATCCGCAGCGCGATCTCCAGCGGGACGTCGAGCGCCTGCGCCTCGGCTGTCGCCTGCCGGAGCCGCGCGGGATGGGCCGGATCGGCCAGCACGAGATCGGCGCGCAGATGCCCCAAGTTGAGGGTTCGCAGCCGAGAGATTTCGGTTGCGGTCAACGGCGCGCCGCCG
>JALOOE010000283.1 GCA_025454565.1 Anaerolineae bacterium | reverse complement strand
GCACGGCATCACCAGCGTATCGCTGGATTGCGACGGCTGGATTGATGCCCTGGTGCCGATCTGGCTGGAGAACGGTGTCAACGTCATGTTCCCCATCGAAGTCGGCACGTGGAACGCCAGCATTGCGCCGTGGCGAGCGAAGTACGGGCCGGAACTGCGCGGGATCGGCGGGATGCGCAAATACATCTTCGCCCAGGACTACGCTGCGGTGGATGCCGAAATCGAGCGTCTCAAGCCGTTAGTGGCGCTCGGCGGCTTCATCCCTTGCCCCGACCATCGCCTGCCAGCAGACTGCAAGTGGGAGAATGTGCAGTATTACTGCGCGCGGATGCGGAAGGCATTCGGCGGATGAACGCGCGCCAGCGCTTCACCCTCGCCATGCGCCATCAATCGGCCGACCGCGTCCCGCTGGATATCGGCGGCACGTCGCTGACCGGGATGCGGCCGGGATGCCAGGCGCGGCTGCGCGAGCTGCTCGGCTTCACCGGGCAGCCGGCGGCCGCGTGGCGAGGCATCGACGCGCGGCTGTTGGAGTGGATCGGTTCGGACTTCCGCTCGGTCGGTGCAATCGTCAGCCTGCCCAGCCCGCACAGCCAGGCCCTCTCGGCCACCGCGCGCGTCGATTGCTGGGGCATCCGGCGCGACCTGATCGGCGGCGATTGGCAGATCACACGCCACCCGCTGCGCGACGCGACCGTGGACGACCTGGCGGCCTTCCCGGGGCCGGAGCCGCGCATCGATGAGAGCCTGCTCGCGACCTGGGAGAGGCAGGCGAAGCAGTTGAGGGCCGAAGGGCACCATGTGGTCGTCGGTGAGCATCCGGTCTTCGGCATCCTGGAGCTTGGCTGCTGGATGTGCGGCTACGACGACTTCCTGATGCGGCTGGCGGCGGATGCCGATTTCGTTCTCCGCTTCTTCGAGCGCGTCTTCGCCATCCAGATGGCCGTCGTCGAGCAATACTACGCTGTCCTTGGCCCGCACATCGACCTCACCACCAGCGGCGACGATTTCGGCGGCCAGAACGGGCCGCTGATTTCGCCGCGCATGTTCGCGCGCTTCATCGCCCCCTACTTCACCGCGCGCATCGCCCGCACCAAGCAGTTGACGGCCGGCTACTTCTGGCACCATTCCTGCGGCTCGGTGGTTGATCTCCTGGATCAGATCATCGGCTGCGGCGTGGACATCCTCAACCCGGTGCAAACATCGGCTGCGAAGATGGCGCCGGCGCACCTGAAGGCAGACTTTGGCGGGCGCGTCCTCTTCTGGGGCGGGGTCGATGTGCAGCGCTTTCTGCCGTTTGCCACGCCAGATCAGGTGCGCGAGCGCGTGGCCGAGCTGGCACGCATCCTGGGCCGCGATGGCGGCTATGTCATGGCGCCCGCGCATGAGATGCAGGATGACATCCCGCCGGAAAACATCGTCGCGTGGATCGAGACGGTGCGAAAGTAGAGGCAGAACGCAGAAGGCAGAACACCTGGCTTGATCCTCGATTCTGGAGTGTTCCACATGGAAGGAGCCTCGCTCAAGGCGCCCTACTACCGCCCGCTGCCCCTCGGCGCCATCCGGCCGCAAGGTTGGTTGGCGCAGCAACTACGCATCCAGGCCGACGGGTTGAGCGGCCATCTGGATGAGTTTTGGCCCGATATCAAGGATAGCCGCTGGTTCGGCGGCGAGGCCGAGGGGTGGGAGCGCGCGCCTTATTGGCTGGACGGCGTCATCCCGCTCGCATTTCTGCTGGACGACGCAGCGTTGCAGGCAAAGGTCGCGCGGTACTGCGACACCATCATCACACACCAGGCGGAGGACGGCTGGCTCGGCCCGGAGCAGATGGTGTGGACGGCCGGCCAGAGCCCGACGCCGCTGCGCAACTACGATATCTGGGCGCAGTTCCTGATCCTCAAAGCCCTCGTGCAGTATGGCGATGCCACCGGCGATCCTCGCGTGGCGCCGGCGGTCGGAAAGTGCCTGCGCCGCATCGAGCAACACATCGACCGAGCGCCGCTCTTCAACTGGGGCAGCTTCCGCTGGTTCGAGTCGTTGATCGCGTTATACTGGCTGTCGGAGCAGGAATCAGAGGCCAGGAGTCAGGAGTCAGGAGACACGCGTCGGGGGTCGTCCGTCGTCGGTCGTCAGCCATCCGTCCTCCGTCCGTGGCTGGCTGATCTGGCAGTGAAACTGCACGCGCAAGGCTTCAACTGGACCGAGTTTTTCGGACGCTGGCCTCTCACCGGCCCAACACCCCGAGGCCGGTGGACCTACATGGGCCATGTCGTCAACAATGCGATGGCGATCAAGGCCGGGGCGCTCTGGTGGCGATTGACCGGCGAAGAGGCCGACCGCGCGGCGGTCTATGACATGATCGGCAAGCTGGATCGTTATCATGGCATGGTCACCGGGGTCTTTACCGGCGACGAGTGTCTGGCGGGCAAACGCCCCACCCAGGGCACGGAGCTGTGCGCGGTGGTCGAGTATGCCTATTCGATGGAGATCTTGCTGTCGATCTTGGGCGATCCGCTTTTCGGGGACAGGCTGGAGCAGGTCGTCTTCAATGCGCTGCCCGCCACCTTCTCCCCGGACATGTGGGCGCACCAATACGATCAGCAGGTGAACCAGGTCGAATGCAGCATCCGGCCCGACCGTCCGTGGAACACGAACGGTCCCGACGCCAACATCTTCGGGCTTGAGCCGAACTATGGGTGTTGCACCGCCAATCTGAGCCAGGGCTGGCCGAAATTCGCGGCACATCTCTGGATGCGGACGCAGGACGGCGGGCTGGCCGCGGTCGCCTATGCGCCGAGCCGTGTTGAGATCGAGGTGGACGGCATCCCGGTGACCGTGTCACTCGAAACCGGCTACCCGTTCCGGGAGACGTTGCGCTTCGTCGTGTCCGCCGAGCGGCCGGTGCGTTTCCCGTTGCTGCTGCGGATACCGGCGTGGGCCACGGGTTGCAGGTTGCAGGTTGAAGGTGAAAAGGAAATCCTGCCGGCGGGCGGGGAGTTCTACCGGATCGAGCGGGCCTGGCGAGAATCGACGGAAGTCGTCCTGACGTTGCCGATGGCCCCGGCGCTGCTGTCCGGCTTCAACGGCGCGGTTGCCATCGAACGCGGCCCGTTGGTTTACGCGCTCAAGATCGGCGAGGAGTGGCGGCGAACGAATGCCGATCTCCCGCTGCGCGAGCCTCCCCACGCCGATTGGGAGGTCCATCCGACGACGCCGTGGAACTACGCCCTGGACGTCTCGGTGACGACGCTGGCGCAGGACGTGGCCTTCGCCGAGCATCCGGTGGGCGACTGTCCGTTCTCACCCGATGGCGCGCCTGTCTCTGCAATGGTCAAGGGACGCCGCGTGCCCGCCTGGATCATGGAAAACGGTTCGCCGGCCGATGTCCCGCCCAGCCCAATCGTCTCATCCGAGCCGCTGGAAGCGCTGACGCTGATTCCATACGGTTGCACAAACTTGCGGATCGCCGAATTCCCGGTATTATAGACCACACAGACAGTGCGACCGCTGCCGCCGGCCAGGCCAGGCGAACATCTGCGGAACCGGCAGCGGCTCGACAGCGTCCTAATTCGGGGTAGCAGCCAGCCAATACCCCATCATCGGGTTTCAGGGAAGCCTCTATTGGTCGTTGTGGATGATTAACAAAACAGTGCGACTTCTGGCGTTAGTCCTGCCAGCGATCGCAGTGGTGACGATATTCGTCGGCATCGAGCGCTACGGCAGCGCCGACAATCTTCAGCGCCGGATCGCCGCTGAATTTGTCGCGCTCCGCCCCCACCCGGAATTCGTGCCGACACCCTTGTCCACCGAGGCCCCCTGGGCCGACGTGCGCCTGGTATGGGACGACATTGAGGCGTTGCCGCCGATCGCCACATCTATGCCAGATGTCTGGAAGCCAGCGCCCCTGGCGCCCGCATCGGCGCCAGGCATGACGCCTGCACCGACAGTGACCCAGCCCGCCGGTCTCCTCGTGCGCCCTGTCGTCCCCACGATCACGCCATCGCCGATCCGACCCACCTCGCCGCCGCCGACGATCAGCCCAACGCCGCAGCCGACTCTTGTTGCAACCCGGCCATTCACAGGAACACGCCTTTCTGGTATCACACATATCTGGCAAACGTGGAATAACTGCGGACCGGCGACGCTCGCGATGGCACTCAGCTATTATGGCAAGAAAATAGCGCAGCAAGAGGTCGGAGCCTATCTGCGGCCCGACCCGGATGACAAGAATGTCAACCTGGAGGAGATGGCGGCCTACGCCAAAACCCATGGTCTGTCAGCCACCGTCGGCGCGCACGGCGACGCCGAGCGGCTCCAGCGCTTGATCCGGGCGGGCGTCCCGGTGCTGATCGAAACCTGGCATGAACCGAAACCCAACGATGGCATGGGCCACTACCGCCTGCTGGTCGGCTTCGACGACGCAGCCGGCGAGTGGATCGCCTACGACTCATTCGACGCGCGAGATCTGGTCAAGGGCCAGCCGTACTCCGGCATCAGGCTCCCCTACGCCGAGACGGATCGGCTGTGGCGCGTGTTCAACCGGCAGTATCTAGTGATCTACGATGCCGCCCGGAGTGCCGCCGTCGAACGT
>JALOOE010000282.1 GCA_025454565.1 Anaerolineae bacterium | reverse complement strand
CGGCCGCCGCTGCGTGCCGCCAACAGCTCGGTCGAACGTGCGAGCAGGTCGAGCCAGCCCTCATGCCGGCGCACCGTCCGCTGCTCCCAGTCCGACCACTGATGGACGAACGCGCTTGTCCGCATGCTGCCGCCCTGGATCGTCGCACGCACGGGGTTACCCAGGATCGCCTCAACCCACGGCACGCGCGTGTAGGGCGCAACGACCTCGAAGAGGTCGCCGTTAAGTTCCAGCGAGTCGGACACCTGCGCATCGGCGGAGCGCCCGACGTTGGCTGCGACGACGCCTGTCGGCATGACGACGCCCGCCAACATGCCGTCAGTCAGGCGATCCAGATCGAGCATATCGGGGGTCAGATCGATATCATCCTGGGCCAGCGTGCCGTCGGCCAGCGGCAGCCACAGCGGCTCCAGCGGTGAACCCTGCACGCGCGTAACCAGTATCCCCTTGCGCTGTTGAGCAAGGCCTGGCCGGCGGCGTCGAGGACGGTCACGGGTTGTGATTCGGTCATGGCAACCTCGCTACTACAGGTTGAAGGTCGAAGGTTGAAGGTTACGGTTAACAGGCCGCGACGTCTAGCCTGTAACCTTCGACCTGTGACCTTCAACCGTCACTTATCCCAGCGCCGATCCGGCTGCCAGAAGCCGAGCTTCGGTGTGTTCCATTCGTCGGTCGGCTCGAATAGACCGGGGAAGCGCAGGTTGGCTTCGATCCCGTCGTAGTCCAGATCGACGCCCAGGCCGGGCGTCTCCGGGACGGCGACGAACCCGCCTTCCATCAGTGGCTCAGGCAGCCCCTTGACCAGCCCCGTCCAGAACGGCAGGTCGAGGCCGTGATGCTCCAACCCGACGAAGCTGGGGATGGCAGCCGCCGTGTGCAGGTTCGCCATGAACGCGATCGGCGAGCCGGCGAAGTGCAGCGCGGTCGGCAGGCCGTAACGCTCGCCGTAGTCGGCGATCTTCTTGGTCTCAAGCATGCCGCCGGAGGTCAACAGGTCGGGGTGGAGGATGTCCACCGCGCGCGTCTCGATCAGTTGGCGGAAGCCGTCCCACAGGTAGAGCTCCTCGCCCGCAGCCGTCGGCACCCCGATGGCGTCAGTGACTTCCTTGTGCCCCTCGATATCCCACCACGGCATGGGATCTTCCATCCAGGCCAGCCCGTAGGGTTCGAGCGCCTTGCCCAGCCGGATGACCTCTTTGGCGGTCATCGTGCCGTGTCCAAAGTGATCGATGCACAGCGACACCTCCCAGCCGACCGCCTGGCGCACCGCGGCCACGATCTCCCGCATCCGCTCGACGCCGGCGTCCGTCACCCGGCTGCCGAAGCCCGCGCCCGGCGCACGCCAGCGCTGGCCGAGCGGATATTCGTCCGTGGCCGGCGAACCGATCAAGCTCCCAGGATTCGCATGCCACACCGCCGGCCCGATATCGAACTTGATGAAGGTCAGGCCCAGCGCCTTGCGCCCCAGCACCCGCTCGACGTAGGCCTCCGGGGTCGGCTGCTCCGGCGTGGGCGTGTCCGCGTAGATGCGCACCCGGTCGCGATATTTGCCGCCGAGGAGCTGGTAGCACGGCACGCCGTAGACCTTGCCGATGAGATCCCACAGCGCGATCTCGATGCCCGATACCCCGCCCCCTTCGCGTCCCGGCCCGCCGAAGTGCTTGATCGCGCGGAAGATCATGTCCACGTTGCAGGGATTCTGGCCCAGCAGCATACTCTTGAACTGGAGCGCGTTCTCCTTATGTCCAGCATCCCTCACTTCTCCGATGCCATAGACGCCCTGGTTGGTGTCGATGCGGATGATCGGGTAGTCATAGTTCGAGCAGACCACCGCCAAACGCATGTCGGTGATCTTCAGGTCAGACGGTTTGGAATAGGTGTTGACTTTGTCGAGCGCGCGCTCGGCAGTTTCAAATTGTTTCTGGGCCATGTTTGTATCCTTTCAACTCGTCAAACGTGAAACGTCATTGAGGCGGCTCTCTCGCATCTTACGTTTGACGCTTGACGACGCTTCACGTTTCACGCATCACCCTTCATCATCTGCAACGTCTTTTCATACACCTCATAGTGCTCGCCCTCAGCCTCATCGGGGTCCACGTACTTCAGCCACATCGCCTGATCGCGGAACATGCCGGCCAGCTCGCGGCGGCTGGCGGTGATGTTGCCGGTCTCGCTGGCCCAGGCCACTTTGCCCATCTGCAGGAGAATGTAGCGGCCGGCGTACTGGTCAACGATCTCGGCTTTATGCTCCAGATAGTAGAGCGCCTGCTCGGACATGGTGCGCCGCCAGCTCACGATCGTCTCTTGCGGATCCAGCACCTTGGCGAAGAACTCACCGACCGGCGCCTGCACTTCCGACTGAAAATCGATCTTATCGAGATCCACCGTGCCGAAACCGCCCTCGGCCGCCACCAGCAGCGTGTTGCGGTCGCGATGGAACGGCGGCGTCAGCCAATCGGCCTGCGGATCATGACCCATCAGGTGCGTGCCGCACGCGTCGGTGGCGATCACCTGGTCGCCGGCGATGAGGGTGTTGCAGATGCGGGGATGCTCCCCCTTGCCCCACTCCTCGCCGGCCTGGCACACCAGCCCATCGATGATATTCAACGCCGGGTCGAAGATGCGGCCCATGTCGGCGAAGGCATAGGGCATACGCACCAGGTGATGGTAATAGCCGCGCGGCCGGCCACGTGGCTGCAACGGCATCAGGCCGAACAGATTCTTCAGGCACAGCGTGACGCCGGCGAACAGATGGTTCTTGAGTTTCTGCACCGAAATCATGGCGTCGGCCTCGGCGGTGGAACTCGGCACAGGATACTTCTCGAACAACTGCCCGCCGCCCGGCACATTCACCCAGGTCACGCCGTCGTCGTGGCCGCTGATGAACGGCACGTCGAACTCGCGCAGCACCGGCAGCAATTGCACGGTCGACTCATGCGGGTGGGTGCGGCCCTCCACACCCACATCCACGACGAAAATCTCGGCTTTCGTCCGCTCGCGCAGCAGCCGCAGGGTGGCGCGCGCCACCGTGTCGCTGACCAACTGCTGGCGATGTCCCTCGTGCATGACCACCCGGTCGGGTGACCACTGATGGTTGAACTTGATGCCGATCCGCCCGGCCCGGCCGAGCTTCTCCCAGGTGCGCGTCAGCGGGTCGGTCGCCCGCTTGAGCGCCTGATATACCTCTTCATCGCTGGCGCGATAATCACAGTGAACGGCGCGAACGCGAAAGTCTTTCTCCACGGCTCATCTGCTCCAAATCAGGTATGGCTGAATCCGTTCCCACACGCGATCGATCTCGCGCAGATCGTGGGCATCGAGCGGACGCGCCTGGCTGCGCATCCGATAGTTCTTGAACACACCGCGACGGATCATGATCTCCTTGGCGAAGGCCATGCCCATCAGTCCCTCCAGCGTCAGGCCTGGCAAGACCTGCTCGAATAGGCCGCGCGCCGCCGCTTCGTCGCCCGCATCGAGCAACTCCCAGATGCGCTGGACGACATCGCAGAACTGACAGGCATGGATGACGCCCGCGGCGCCGCGCGCCCACTCGGTAATCATGTAGCGGCCGCCGTAGCCGCCCATCACACCTTCGATCGCCGGGCATCTGCGGTCGATCAGTTGGCCGATGCGCTGCGGGCCGGGGCTAACCTCCTCCTTCACCCAACGCACATGCTCGATCTCGGTGCACAGTTTGACCACCTGGTCGAGCGATAGCGGGACGAGCCCGGCGTTCTGGATCCAGATCGGAATGGTGACCGCGTCCGAGATGGCCTTGAAGTACCCGTAGATCGTGTCGAAGTCGGGCGCGAGGCCATACGGCGGCATCGCGATCACCGCGTCGGCGCCGACTTTCTCGGCGTAGACCGCGTAGCTGACGGCGAGCGGCGCATTGATCGCGGCGCAGTTCGCCACGATCGGCACGCGCCTGGCGCTCCGCGCACGGGCCACTTCAACTGGGATGCGGATCATCAGTCGCCGCTCCTCCTCGGAGAGCGCCTGGAATTCGCTGACCATCACCGGAACGACGATGCCACCGACGCCCGACGCCACGCAGAAATCGATTTCGGCGGCGAGCACGTCTTCATCGATGCGGTCGTGCTCGTCGAAGGGAGTCATCGGGATAGCGAAGCTACCCCGCCAGTTTCGTGTTGGCATCCAGTCCTCCTGAAGCTGCTGCACCCTTACCCATGACGATCATCACGGCTCCAATACAGCCATATTATCGCGCAACCTGTCGCCACCGGCGGCACGAGCCGGCAATCTCTGAATCGTCACTGGTTCATAGACGCCTGCCGCAACCGTATACGTTCCTTGCGGCATTTCACCTGGGAGCCCGATGATGTGTCTATCCTCAATCACGTCGCCCTGCCGCCTGATCTCAAACGGCGCATACAGCATGCGCGCCCCGTTCTGTCCAAGCGGGGCATCGCTCTGGGCGACGAGCTTACCCCCGGCATCATACACATGAACAAACACCGTCAGCGGCCGCGGCGGAGCCAGCATACGCCAGCGCAAGGCCACAACGATCTCCTTACCACGCCGTTGTACATCCGCCCGAGCCAGGCCAACCTCATCTCCGAACGTGATCTGCATCGGTTCGGAGCCGGTATCATTCACCTGCCACGTCTCGGACAGTGGAAAAAACGACCAGGTCTTTGTGTCAAACACATGGACCGCATTATCGCGCACCAGATCGCGGATACCGGACAATTCAACTGGCTCGCCAAAACGAGGCGGCCAAATGGCGTCGTACATGGTTGCCGCCACACCGCGCGCTGGCCTGTCGGGCCCGCCATTATCCCGGACAAAGTCGCGGAGCTGGACGTATGTAGGGAAGACAATCGCGCCATTGTGCACCCAGGGATACGCGTAAGAGCAACCCTGAGGGGCCGTTGGCGAGTCCTTGAAGTATACCGGCAGATTCACAAAAACCGGCATGCGCTGCGCATCGACTTGCCCTGCAAGCTGGGCCATCTGTCGAACGAGACGCGTGGCGTCGCCATACATGCCCAGCTCGCAGCGCACAAACGTAACTGGCGGCACAACGATCAAACCCAGTAGCAGTAACTGCAACAG
>JALOOE010000281.1 GCA_025454565.1 Anaerolineae bacterium | reverse complement strand
GACGATAGACGGAGGACGGAAGACGGAAGACGGAGATGGGCTGACACCTGATCCCTGTCCCCTGACACCTGTTTCCTGATCCCTACCATATGTGCAAGGAGTCATCACATGGTCGCAAAAGTCCCTGTCGGCATCATCGGATGCGGCAACATCAGTCCGGCCTACATCAAGGGCTGCCGCATGTTCGAAATCCTGGATCTGGTCGCCGTAGCCGATATCGACATGAGCCGCGCCCAGAACCGGGCAGCGGAACACAATGTGCCGGTCGCCTGCACCGTCGAAGAGCTGCTGGCGAATCCCGACATCAAGATCGTCATTAACCTGACCACGCCAAAGGCGCACACTGCGGTCAACCTGGCGGCCATCGCTGCGGGCAAGAACGTCCACTGCGAGAAACCGTTGGCCGTGGATCGCAAAGATGGCGCCAAGGTGCTCGCCGCGGCGAAGGAGAAGGGTGTCCTGGTCGGCTGCGCGCCCGACACCTTTTTCGGCGCGGGCATCCAGACCAGCCGCAAGCTGATCGACGACGGCTGGATCGGCACTCCGGTTGCCGCGACGGCGTTCATGACGTGTCACGGCCACGAGGGCTGGCATCCCGATCCGGAATTCTACTACGAGGTCGGCGGCGGGCCGATGCTCGACATGGGGCCTTACTACCTGACCGCGCTGGTCAACCTGATGGGCTCGATCAGCCGCGTCACCGGCTCGGCGCGCATCACCTTCCCGGAGCGGGTCATCGGCAGCCAGCCGAAGCGCGGCAAGCGCATTCCCGTCGAGGCAGCCACACATGTCGCCGGCGTGATGGACTTCGCCTCCGGTGCGGTGGGCACGATCATCACGACCTTCGATGTCTGGTTCGCCAACTTGCCGCGCATCGAGATCTACGGCAGCGAAGGCTCGCTCGTCGTCCCCGATCCGAACACCTTCGGCGGCGTGGTGAAGGTGCGCCGGGCGGGCGCGCAGGAGTGGAGCGATATCCCGTTGATGTTCCCCTACGTGGAGAACAGCCGCAGCATCGGGGTGGCCGACATGGCCTACGCGCTGACCACTGGCCGGCCGCATCGCGCCAGCGGCGCCCTGGCCTACCACGTGCTCGACGTGATGCAGGCCTTCGACGACGCCTCGAACGCCGGCAAACACATTGCGATCACCAGCGGCGTGCCGCAACCTGCGGCGTTGCCGTTGGGGCTGCGCCACGGGACGCTGGACGAATGAGGCGTAAAACGTGACGAGTGAAACGTGAAACCCGACATGACTCTCACGCATCACGTTTCACGTTTCACGTTTGACGCTCTTCAAGCAATACTTCAATCAATACGGAAAGGCATATCATGAAAAAAGCACTCATCGTCTGGGGCGGCTGGGCGGGACACGAACCCAAGCCGTGCACCGACCTGTTCGCGCCCATCTTGCAGGACAAGGGCTTCGATGTCGAGGTCTCTGATACGCTCGACGTGTATCTCGACAAGGACAAGATGGCCTCGTTGAGCCTGGTCGTCCCGGTGTGGACCATGGGCACGATCACGCGTGAGCAGCAGGATGGGCTGCTGAACGCGATCCGGGGTGGTGTCGGCGTGGCCGGCTGGCACGGCGGCATGGGCGACTCGTTCCGCAACAACACCGAATATCAGTTCATGGTCGGCGGCCAGTGGGTCTCGCATCCCGACGGCATCACCGACTACGAGGTCAACATCACCAACCACACCGACCCGATCACTGCCGGCATCCCCGACTTCAAGATGCATTCCGAGCAGTACTATATGCACGTCGATCCGGGCAATGAGGTGCTCGCAACCACGACTTTCAACACGCCAAAGTATCCGTGGGTGAATGGCACGGTGATGCCGGTGCTTTGGAAACGCGTGTGGGGCGCGGGTCGCGTCTTCTATTCCTCGCTCGGTCATGTGGCCAAGGACTTCGAAGTGGCCGAAGCCCTGGAGATCCAGATTCGTGGCTCATTGTGGGCCGCACGCTAAACGACTGCCTTTGACAGGATGCACAGGATGTACAGGATGATTTCTGTAACCTATCCTGTGCATCCTGTCACTCCTGTCTGATTTCGGCTTATCCGAGCCAAGAGGTGTTCTCCATGCCCCCAACCGCCGACGCCATCAGCCAGGCCATTCAGGCCAAGATCGAGGCCTTGCGTGCGCCGCTCACCATCCGCCAGTGGCAGTTCAAGATCGGCGCGGCGGCGCGCGCCACCAGCCCGAAATACGATGACAGCCGCTGGCAAACAGTTAAGTTGATGCATAGTTGGTCGTCGCTCGACGGCGAGGCGTTCTTCCGCGCCAACGTAGCGCTGCCAGACCGGATCGCGGGCATCCCCCTGGCCGGCTCGCGGCTGGAACTGGAGATCTTCCTGCCAATCGGGGCGGGGATCTACGTCAACGGCAAGGAACGCTATCGCGAGCCCTCCTGGGCCGACACCCGCGCCATCCCACTGCTCCTGGAAGAGAAGCTCGACCCCAGCGCGGCGCTGACGCTCGTGGTGCGCTGCAATGCAGGTGATGGCTTCGGTCTCTTCCTCTTCGGCAATTTACGCGCCACGGCCATCGAGCAAGTCGTTTTCGCGCTGGATACCGTGCGCGCCCAGATGATGTTCACGCGCTTCCTCGCCGAAAAAGCCTGGAAGCTGCCGGTCTGGGAACAGGCCGTTGCGGCGCTGAATCTGACTGCGCTGGCGGAAAACGACTGGGAGGCATGGCAGGCGAGCATCGCGGCAACGCTGGCGACGCTCGCGCCGTTCGCCGAGGAAGCCAAAGCCTACACCGCGCATCTGGTCGCACACAGCCACATCGACATGAACTGGCTGTGGCCGATGGCCGAGACGGTCGAGGTTTGCAGGCGCGACTTTGCCACCATGGATCGCCTGATGGTGCGCTACCCGGAGTTCCGCTTCTCGCAGAGTCAGGCGGCCACCTATCGCTTCATGGAGCAGGAGCAGCCGAAACTGTTTGAGCAGATGCGAGCGCGCATCGCCAGCGGCGAGTGGGATGTCACCGCCAGCACCTGGGTGGAAGGCGATCTGAACACCGCTTCCGGCGAGGCGCTGGTGCGCCAACTGCTGTATGCCCGACGCTATCTGGCCGAGAAATTTGGCGTCGCGCCTCTCATCTGCTGGGAGCCTGACACTTTCGGCCATCCGGCCACCATGCCGCAGATCCTCGCCAAGAGCGGCATCCGCTACTACTACTTCTGCCGGGCCGGGAAACGCCACCCGCTCTTCTGGTGGGAAGGGATCGACGGCTCGCGCGTTCTGGGGATGCAGGATTTGCGCGGCTACGGCGGCGTGGTCATGCCGACCGACATCGTCGGCAGCGTGCTCGATTGCGCCCAACCCTATGCCATGCAGCGTGGCCTCTTTGTCTATGGTGCGGGCGATCATGGCGGCAGCGGCACCGCGCGCGATATCGAGGCGGCGCGTGCCATCACGGCCACGCCGCTCCTGCCCCGCGCTGAGCCGAGCGCCACCGTCCCGTTCTACGAGCAAGCGCTGGCAGATGTCGCGAGCGGCCCATCGCCTTTCCCCGTTGTCCGCGGCGAGTTGAATACCATCTTCGAGGGCTGCTATACCAGCCATGCCGACATCAAGCGGCTGAATCGGGAATGGGAGAACGGCTTAGTGACGGCCGAGGCGGTCGCAACCCTCGCCAAACTGCTGACCGGCGCTGATTATCCGCTGGCGGAGTTGGCCGAGGCGTGGCGCACCGGCTGCTTCCACCAGTTCCATGACATCCTCTGCGGCTGCGCGATCAGCGTCACGTATCGCGAGGCGCACGAGCGACTGGCCGAGGTGCTCGCCACGGCGCAGCAAGCTACAGACGCAGCGCTTGAAGCGCTGGCCGGCGCCCTGGATGTGGGAGCGGGCGCCCGACCTGCGATCGCCATCTTCAATCCGCTGGGCTGCGCGCGCGACGACGTTGTGCGCGTGCCGTTGAGCCAACTGCGTGGTGAGGTTCCTGCCTGGCTGGTCGACGACGCCGGGAAGCGCGTGCCGGCGCAGGTCAGCGGCGACGCGCTGGTGTTCGTGGCGAAAGATGTGCCCGCCTTCGGAGCACGTGTCTTCCGCCCGACCGAAGCGCCGGCCGCCGAAGCCGGAAGCGTGGTGCGGGCGGACGCCGATGATCGAGCACTGGACAATGGCCTGCTCAAGCTGCGCGTTCATTCAGCTTCGGGCGCGCTGGATCATCTGGTGGATGTGGCGACCGGCCGCGATCTGGGCGGGCCGTGGGCCGGCTGGGGGCCGGAGGCCAAGACGAATGCAGGGACGCTCAACCGGCTGCAGATCCTCTGGGAGCAGCCGCACGGCATGTCGGCCTGGAATATCGGCGATATCACCCGCATCGATAACCTGATCACCGGCGCCGAAGTGGCCGTGGTCGAATCCGGTCCCGTACGCGCGGCGGTCGAAGTCAAACGGCAATTCCTCAAGTCATCGTTGACGCAGCGCATTGTGCTTTGGCAAGGCTTACGGCGCGTGGACTTCGAGACCGAGGTCGACTGGCACGAACGCGGCAGCGCCCACGCCGATGCGCCGATGCTGCGCGCCACCTTCGCGCCGTATCTCGGCCAGACCGATGCCACCTTCGAGATCGCGTTTGCGGGCCTCCAGCGCCCGGCCGACGGGCG
>JALOOE010000280.1 GCA_025454565.1 Anaerolineae bacterium | reverse complement strand
TGGGCGAGCACGGTCGCGCCGATGTGCAACGGGTTCAGCTTGCTGACAATCGGCAAGCCTTCCAGGAAGATGATGCGGCCGATGTGCATCTCGGCGTGCTTCATCTCGGTGATCGCGCGCTTCTCGACAACCTCGTGCAGCTCCCCATAGCCCCAGTTCTTGCACATCTCCGAGTGCACCATGTACTGGTTGATGGCGGTGAGCTCGTCAGCGAGCAGCACGTTCAGCGTAGCGATGATCTTTTCGTTGCCTTTCATGGGTAACCCCTTTCAAGTGAGTGCGGACAAGGTAGACCGGGAAACAAGCAGCCAAGACACGCCCCGTTTCCCTGATATACCTGTCTCTTTCTTCAGCCTTTCTTCTCAACCTTTGCCCAGGTGTCCTTCAGCAAAACGGTGCGATTGAAGATCAGCTTCTCCGGCGTGGCATCGAGATCCACACAGAAATAGCCCTGGCGCAGAAACTGGTAGCGGCTGCCGGGCGCTGCGCCTGCCAATGCCGGTTCCACCTTGCAGCCTGCCAGCACTTCCAACGAGTTCGGATTGACGACCGAGCGCCAATCCTGCCCTTCCGGGACATCGTCGGGGTTGGGCGCCGTGAACAGGTTGTCGTAAAGCCGCACTTCGGCATCCACGGCATGTTGCGCCGAAACCCAATGCAGCGTCCCCTGCACCTTGCGCCCGTCGGGGGTCACACCGCTGCGTGATTCGGGGTCGTAGGTGCAGTGCAGCTCCACGACCTCGCCCCGCTCGTTTTTGACCACCTCCTGCACCTTGATGTAGTAGGCGTGCTTGAGCCGCACTTCCTTACCTGGCGCCAGGCGGAACCAGCCTTTCGGCGCATCCTCCCGGAAATCATCCTGTTCGACGTAGATTTCCCGGCTGAACGGCATGGTGCGCGTGCCCATGCTCTCGTCCTCTGGATTGTTGGTCGCCTCTACGAATTCGACCTGACCTTCGGGGTAGTTATCGATCACCACGCGCAGCGGTCTGAGCACCGCCATGACGCGCTGAGCGCGCTTGTTCAGGTCCTCGCGCACACAGGCTTCGAGCAAGCCCATCTCGATCAGGCTGTTCGTCTTGGCCACGCCGATCCGGCGCGTGAAATCGAGGATCGCCTCCGGGGTGAAGCCGCGGCGCCGCAACCCACAGAGGGTTTGCAGCCGCGGATCGTCCCAGCCGGCCACCACCCCTTCGTCCACCAGCTTGCCGATTTTGCGCTTGCTCATCATCGTATACGTGAGGAACAGGCGAGCAAACTCGATCTGCCGCGGCGCGTAGATGCCCAACTCCTTCAGGAACCACTCATACAGCGGCCGATGATCCTCGTATTCCAGGGAGCAGAGCGAATGCGTGATCCCTTCGAGCGAGTCGCTCTGCCCGTGCGCGAAGTCGTACATCGGATAGATGCACCACTTGTCGCCGGTGCGGTGATGCGTGGCGTGCAAGATGCGGTACATCACCGGGTCGCGCATGTTGAAGTTCGGATGCGCCATGTCGATCTTGGCGCGCAACGTGCGCGCGCCATCGGGAAACTCCCCGTTCCGCATCCGCTCGAACAGATCGAGATTCTCCTGCACCGACCGATCCCGCCACGGGCTATTTTTGCCCGGCTCGGAGAGGGCGCTGCCGCGATACTCGCGCATCTGCTCGGCGCTCAGGTCGCAGACGTAGGCCTTGCCCTTCTTGATCAGCACGACCGCCATCTCGTAGAGCTGGTCAAAGTAGTCGGATGCGTAGAATTCACGGTCTTCCCAGTCGAAACCGAGCCAGTGGATGTCCTCTTTGATCGCGTCGACGTATTCGACATCCTCTTTGACCGGATTCGTGTCGTCGTAACGCAGATTGCACTTGCCACCGAACTCGCGCGCGATGCCGAAGTCGATGACCAGCGCTTTGGTATGGCCGATGTGGAGGTAGCCGTTCGGTTCCGGCGGAAAGCGCGTTTGCACATGGGTGAACCGGCCGGTTCGCAGGTCTTCTTCGATGGCCGCGCGTATAAAATCTACTGGCGGCGCAGAGTCAGGGTTGGGCATGAGAAAGGCACTCCTCAGACACTGATGTCTTATGTGTTCATTCTAGCATGAGCATCATTGCCCCGCAAATCACAACTTTGGGGCAGACCTCACCGGGTCAGCAGATGCCGCACGCCCAGCGTCAGCCCGAGGCAGACGCCCCACACCGCGTATCCGGCTGCCAGCATCGGCGCCAGACGCCAGCCGGCGCGCGCGGCGAGCGCCACGACCACAAGAAAGAACACCGTGGGAAAAATGCCGATGAGCATCGAACCGGTGAATTCCGCCATGGTTCCCCGGTCGCCGTTCGCGCCGGCATAGACCACCCACAGCGCCAGCGGCACATTGATCGGCATGGTCGCCATGATCGCCGCCGCCGTCCGCGAATACGAGCGTACGATCGCCACGCCAATGATGATACAGATCGAAACAATTACGGGAGCGATGTCCCGCCAGGGTATGGACATTTAAGGTATCTCCAAAAAAAGATTGCACGAACGCCGATCTTCAGGCGCTTCCATGATGCGCTTACGGGCGAAACCGTCCACGCAGGCGTCACGAATGAAGGAACACCGCAATCGGCTCCCATTCACGCAGTCGTGGCTGATCCGTGGCCGGCTTTCTCGATAGCTCTTCGTCCTACGCCAATTTGTCAACTGCTGGCGTCCATGCTATACACACGCTATCTCATCTGCGAAGGAGACTTCCATGCCCTGGCTATCCTCTGCCACGCGCTACGATACCATGCGCTACAACCGCTGCGGACGCAGCGGACTCAAACTGCCGGCCGTCTCGCTCGGCCTGTGGCACAATTTCGGCGGCGTCGACGCGCTCGAGAACGCGCGCGCCATGCTCCGGCGCGCGTTCGACCTGGGCATCACGCATTTCGATCTGGCGAACAACTACGGGCCGCCGCCCGGCTCGGCCGAAGAGAACTTCGGCCACATCTTCAGGCAGGACTTGGCTGCTCACCGTGACGAGTTGATCCTCTCGACGAAGGCCGGCTACCTGATGTGGCCCGGCCCCTACGGTGAGTGGGGTTCGCGCAAATACCTGATCGCCAGCCTTGACCAGAGCCTCAGGCGTATGGGCGTAGATTATGTCGATATCTTCTACAGCCATCGCCCCGATCCGGAGACGCCGCTGGAAGAGACGATGAGCGCGCTCGACACCGCGGTGCGCAGCGGCCGGGCGCTGTATGCGGGCATCTCGTCATACAACCCCGACTTCACCCGCCGCGCGGCCGCGCTCCTCCGCCAGCTCGGCACCCCCTGCCTGATCCACCAGCCGAGCTACAACATGTTCAACCGCTGGGTCGAACCGGAGCTACTGAGCACCCTCGATGAGGAAGGGATCGGCTGTATCGCGTTCTCGCCGCTGGCGCAGGGCATGTTGACGGGCCGCTATCTGGACGGCATCCCCGCCGATTCACGCGCGGGCCGGCCGACCGGCTTCCTGCGACCGCAGCACGTCACCGAGGAACGTGTAGCGAAAGTGCGCCGGCTCAACGAGATCGCCGGCGCGCGCGGCCAAACGATGGCCCAGCTCGCTGTCGCATGGGTGCTGCGCCACAAGGGCATGACCTCAGCCCTCATCGGCGCCAGCCGCGTGGCCCAAATCGAAGAGAGCGTCGCCGCGCTCAACAATCTCGCGTTCAGCGCCGAAGAGCTGGCTGCGATCGACGCCATCCTGGCGGCCTAGCGCGACCGGGATCAGGCGCCAGGAGTCAGGTACCAGGTGTAAGGTGCCAGGTGTAAGGTGCCACCTTTCACCTTTCACGTCTCCCACGTCAACCCCGCCTGCTCCGCCGCACGGCAGACCGCTTCCCGTGCGGTGGGCACCTTCGCATCGGGCAGATGCTCGATCAGCACGTAGCCGCCGGGACAGCAAGCCGCAAAGCGACGCAGGAACAACGCCTGATCGAGCGTGCCGTCTCCCGGCACGACTTCCTCGATGTGCACCACCAGCGCGTCGCCCAGCCGGCAGTCCTTGGCGTGCGCGGCCACGGTCTGAGCGCCGAGCAGATCGTACAATTCGTTGAGCACCCGGCGCGTGTCGTGCACGTCGCGCACCGTGCCGATGAAGTTGACCGGATCGACGTTGAACTTCAGCACGGGCGAGGCGACGGCAGCCAACAGGTCAGCCACGCGCTGCGCCGAATCGAGCGGCGATAACACGTGGCCTTCGATCGCCAACGTCACGCCCTCGTCCCGAGCAACGGCGCACACCTGCCGCAGGCTGTCGATCAGGCGGTCGAAGGTTTCGGGCGCGTGATTGCCGGGATGGGCCAGCCAGTGACCCTTCGGGTTCAGACCGCCGGGCCGCACGTACACCGTACCGGCGTCGAGCAGCCGTCCCCAACGGCACAGCGCCTGCAAGCCGCGCACCCCGTCGCCGCGCAACGAGTCGTCGGGGTTCACCAGGCATTCGTACCAGCCATTCGCCTGGGCCAGCCTCGAGCGGGCGGTCGATGACTACCGATGCGCCCCGGAAGCCTGCATCACGCACACGTTTGGCCGCAGCCCGGTCGATCTGGCGCCAATGGGGCAACATCCCCGCCACACCTAATTTCATGATACCTCCCGGCTGAAAACTGTCCGGTAGTGAACTGGGGGTTCATCTTCCCCATGCTACAACAAGATCATCGCGGCCACACCTGCCATCGCCACCAGCGTGCCGAGCACCGCGCGCGGCGTCACGCGCTCCTTGAAGACGAACCGCACCAGCGGCAGCGAGAGCACCGGCGTCATCGCCATCAACGTCGAGGCAATGCCGATGCGCGAAGATTGCACCGCGATCATCGAGAGCCACACGCCCAGAAACGGCCCGATGAACGCCGCAGCGATGATCGCCCGTGCCGCCTGACCATCAGCCCGGACCTTGCGGATCGTGCGACCGGCCTCCCCGATCACCGCCGCCCACACCCACATCACGGTCGCTGCGAACGTCATGCGGATCATCGTGCCGGACAGCGCCGGGTAGCCGCCGGCGAGCCCTTGCTTGGCCATCACCAGGTTGGCCGCCTGGCACAGCGCCGCGCCGAGACCGAAACCGATGCCGATGGCGTAGGTGCGGCCTGAGATCTGCGCGCCGGCGCCCTTGCCGCGCTCAAGAACGACCCAGGTCACTCCAGCC
>JALOOE010000279.1 GCA_025454565.1 Anaerolineae bacterium | reverse complement strand
CGCGGCGACGATGCGGCAGGTGTTTCCGAGCGTGTTCGTTGTGGATCTGCCGGATGGGGACGGGCCGCTCGGCAACAGCCTGGTCGTCGCGACGCGCCGGCCCTCAACTCTGACCGACTTTCGAGCGAACTTGCCGCGTTTCGCTGGGCCGATGCTCGATCAGGTCGCGGAACAGACATCCGGTCTCGCGCGCATGGCGCAACCACCGCCCGGCACGCCGATCTTCACCGATGATCGCGCGCCGGTGGAGCAGGTGGTGCACGCGCTGGTGCTGCGGCAGATGTTCGGGCCGTGAGGCGTGAAACGTCAAACGTGAAACGTGAAACGTGATGTATGTACGCTCGATTCGCTATTCGCTGATTCGCCATTCGCCGATTCGCTATTCGCCGATTCGCCATTCGCTGATTTGGCCCCAAGGAGAACCGCATGACCTTCACCCACGCCCTGGTGCGCCCACCGGGCGACAGCTTCGCCGCCGCGATCAGCTCGACGCACGCGGCGATTGACGTCGCCCTGGCGCAGGCGCAACACGCCGAATACTGCCAGGCGCTCGCAGCGGCCGGGTTGCTCGTCGAGGCGCTGCCGCCCGACGAGCGCTTCCCCGATAGCTGCTTCATGCAAGATCCGGCCGTGGTGATCGGCGGTCGCTGTGCGACCGCCAGGCGCGCAGTCGTCGGACGGCCGGGCGCGCCGAGCCGACAAGGCGAAGAGGATGCAGTCGCGGCCGCGCTGACCGGCCGCTTCCCGCTGACACGCCTCATCCCGCCGGCGACGCTGGAGGGCGGCGATGTGCTGATCCTGCCCGACCGCGTCGTGGTCGGCCAATCGGGGCGCACCAACGCGGCCGGGATCGCGCAGTTGGCGGTGGCGCTGTCCGGGACGGAACTGCCGGTCTACGCTGCGCCGGTCGAGTCGTACCTGCACCTGTTGACCGCGGTCACGCACATCGGCCAGGGCATCCTGCTCGCCATCGAGGGTTGGCCGCTCCCGGCGCCGCTGGCTGATCTGGAGGTGTTGCGTGTGCCGCCGGAGGAAGCGTACGCGGCGAACTCGCTGGGTGTCGGGAAGTACGTGATCGTGCCCGCCGGCCATCCGCGCACAGAGGCCATGCTGGCCGCCCGCGGGCTTGATATACTGCTCGTGCCCATGTCCGAATTCGCCAAAGCCGACGGCGGCGTCACCTGCCTGTCGTTGGTGTGGTAAAATTGGAAGCAGGATGCTGGAAACTTGAAGCTGGATGCTGGATACTTGAAGTGGCATGTGCAGAATTATGGCTCAGGAACGGGTTCGCTGATAGCAAACACCTGACTCCTGACACCTGTCTCCTGACCCCTGGAACCCGGAGGTGAATCTTGCAAGCATTCGACTACATCCGAGCGCAAAGTGCCGAACAAGCCGTCGCGCTGCTGAGCCAGGCAGGCGATCACGCCCGCGTCCTGGCCGGCGGCACCGATCTACTGGCGCAGTTGAAGGAGGGGCGGCGTAAGGTCAGCCTGGTGGTTGACATCAAGTTCATCCCGGAACTCAACGAGTTGTGCTACGACCCGGCCGAAGGGCTGTGGCTGGGTGCGGCTGTGCCCTGTTATCGCATCTACAACAACCACGCCGTCGCCCGCGCCTATCCGGGCCTGATCGACGCCGCCTCGCTGATCGGCGGCGTGCAGATCCAGGGACGCGCCAGCCTGGGCGGCAACCTGTGCAACGCTTCCCCGGCCGCGGACTCGATCCCCGCGCTCATCGCCCACGCGGCGATCTGCCAGATCGCCGGGCCGGCCGGCCGGCGCCATGTGCCGGTCGAGACGTTCTGCACCGGGCCGGGCCGCACCGTACTGGCGGCGGGAGAGCTCCTGGTATCGCTCCATCTCCCGCCGCCCCGACCAGGCTTCGGCGCGGCGTATCTGCGTTTCATCCCGCGCAACGAAATGGACATCGCAGTGGTGGGCTCGGGCGCATCGGTGCAGTTGGATGAACGCGGCGAAACCATCGTGTCGGCGCGCGTGGCGCTTGGCGCAGTGGCGCCGACACCGCTCTACGTGCAAGAAGCCGGGGCCGCATTGGTGGGCCGATCCGTAGCAGACGCCGAGGCGGCCATCGCCGAGGCGGCCGGTCTCGCCCAGGCCGCCGCGCGGCCGATCGATGATATGCGCGGGACGGTCGCGCAGCGCAAGCATCTTGCGGCAGTGCTCACCCGCCGGGCGCTGCGCATCGCCGTCGAGCGGGCCAAATCGAACCTGTCAGGAGCACAGCAATGAGCACACGCAAGAACGAAACGATGGTGCGGGCGCGGATTAACGGCGAGGAGGTAGCATTCCTCTGCGAGCCGCGAGAGACGCTGCTGGATGTGCTGCGCAACGACCTGGAGCTGACCGGGGTCAAGGAAGGGTGCGGCAACGGCAACTGCGGCGCGTGCAATGTCATCATGGACGGAGTGCTGGTCAACTCCTGCCTGGTGCTGGCCGTGGAGGCCGAGGGCCGGTCGATCACCACGGTCGAAGGACTGGCCGCACCCGACCGCCTGCACCCGCTCCAACAGAGTTTCCTGGAACACGCCGCGCTGCAGTGCGGCGTCTGCACGCCGGGCTTCCTCGTGGCGGCCAAATCGCTGCTCGATCACAACCCGCACCCGACCGAACATGAGGTGCGCTACTGGCTGGCCGGCAATCTCTGCCGCTGCACCGGCTATGACAAGATCGTGCGCGCCGTCCTCGACGCCGCCGACAAGATGGATGGTAACTAACCACAGAGGCACGGAGGACACGGAGCGAAGAGAGCTCTTTATCGTCTCTGTGAACTCCGTGTCTCCGTGGTTCTCTCTTGCCCGTGACTGGACGGAAACGGAGGAGCTATGAGCGTTGTTGCAGATCAGGATATGAAGGAATTCAAAGTGATCGGCAGCCGGCCGATTCGCCATGATGGCATCGACAAGGTGACCGGCCGGGCGCTGTATGGCGCGGACATCCGCCTGCCGGGGCTGCTCTACGGCAAGGTACTGCGCAGCCCGCACGCCCACGCCCGTATCCGCAGGATCGACGCAAGTAAGGCGCTGGCGTTGCCGGGCGTCAAGGCGGTCGCCACCGGGGCCGATCTGCCGAGCCTCAGCGATACAGTCAAAGCATTGGGCGAGGGTTCGGTCAACCTCAAATATCAGAGCACCGGGCTTCTGGCCGATGACAAAGTGCTTTTTCACGGGCATCCGGTGGCCGCGGTGGCCGCAACGAGCATTCACATCGCCGAAGAGGCGTTGGCGCTGATCGAAGTGGACTACGAATTGCTGCCGCCGGTGCTCGACGTGCGCACGGCCATGCAGGAAGGCGCACCGATCCTGCTGGATGATCTGCGCACCAGGGAGTTGGGAGACCAGATCGGGACCCAACGTACCAACGTCGCCGAGCACATCCGGCACCAGCGCGGCGACCTGGCGCGCGGTTTCGCCGAGGCCGATATGATCGTCGAGCGGGAGTTCACCACCAGCACAGTACACCAGGGCTACATCGAGCCGCAGAACGCCACCGCGCTCTGGAACGGCGACGGCCTGATCACCGTATGGACGAGCACGCAAGGCGCGCACAGCGTCCGCAGCCAACTCGCCGAGCTCCTGCTGCTCCCGGAGACGCGCATCAAAGTGATCCCGATGGAGATCGGCGGCGGGTTTGGCGGCAAGATCAACGTCTACCTCGAGCCGCTTGCGGCGATCCTATCGCTGAAGGCCGGCCACAAGCCGGTCAAGTTGGTGATGAACCGGGCTGAGGTGCTCATGGCGACCGGCCCCACCTCGGGGTCGGTGATCCGCGTGAAGATGGGCGTGACGCGCGATGGCCGCATCACCGCTGCCGAAGTTTGGATGGCCTACGAGGCCGGTGCGTATCCCGGCTCGCCTGTCGGCTCCGGGATGAATGTAGTCCTGTCCCCGTATCGCATCGAAAACCTCCAGATCGACGGCTACGACGTAGTGGTCAACAAGCCCCGCGCGGCGGCTTATCGCGCGCCGGGCGGCACCAACGCAGCCTATGCTGCCGAGGCTGTCATCGACGAGTTGGCCGAGAAGGTCGGGCTCGACCCGCTGGCGTTTCGACTGCTTAACGGCGCGCAAGAAGGGGATCGGCGCGGCGATGGGCCGGCTTTTCGTCGCATCGGCTACCTGGAAACGGTGCGGGCGATCCAGGAAAGCGACCACTACCGCACGCCGCTGACCGGCCCGCATCGCGGCCGCGGCGTCGCCTCCGGCTACTGGGGCAACTGGGGCGGCAAGTCGAGCGTCTCGGCCAGCGTGAACGCCGACGGCCAGGTGAACCTGGTGGAAGGCTCCACCGACATCGGCGGCAGCCGCACCAGCATCGCGATGCAGTTGGCGGAGACGCTCGGTATTTCGGAGCAGGATGTCAAGCCCTACGTGGTGGACACTGACTCGGTGGGCTACAACGACGTGACCGGCGGCAGCCGCACCACGTTCGGCACCGGCTGGGCGGTCTACGAGTTGGGTTTGAAGCTGAAGGAAGAGATGCTCGCGCGCGTGCATACGCCGATGGCGTATTCACAGCCAATGGCGTATTCACAGCCGAAGACAAGCGCCTCACCTTCAAAGAAGCTGCGGCTAAGCTCAACGACGACCGCCCGATCATGGCGAGCGCCACGACCCACGCCCAGGAATACGGCCCCGGTTTCGCCACGCACGTCGTGGACGTCGAAGTGGATCCCGAGACGCAGGGCCATCTGGTCAACGCCAGCCTGCTGGACTACCGCATGCCGGTCGCGCCCGATCTGCCGATGATCGACACGATCCTGGTCGAGGTGGCGAATCCCGGCCATCCGTATGGCGTGCGCGGCGTAGGCGAAGTGCCGATCGTGCCGCCCGCCGGCGCGTTGGCGAACGCGATCCACCGCGCGGTCGGTGTGCGCCCGGCCCACCTGCCCATGTCCCCGGCGCACATTCTCGAAGCGCTGTGGGCCAGGTAGCGGAAGGGCGACCAGGATCACGACTCAATGGAAGACACGACGCCGGCTTACAAAGTGATCGGAACCCGGCCGCCCCGCCATGATGGCATGGACAAGGTGACGGGGCGGGCATTGTTTGGCGCAGATATCAGCCTGCCGGGACAACTCCATGGCAAGGTGCTGCGCAGTCCGCACGCGCATGCCCGCATCCTCCGCATTGACACGCGCAACGCAGCCGCCTTGCCCGGCGTCAAGGCGATCGTGACCGCGGCCGATTTGCCCGCTGTCGGCGATAAGATCCAGGATGTAGGCGAGGGCGCCATCAACCTGAAGTACCAGAGTGCGAACGTTCTGGCGCGCGACAAGGTGTTGTACCACGGACACCCGGTCGCCGCCGTGGCCGCCACGGACGTCCACATTGCCGAGGAGGCTCTGGCGCTGATCGAAGTCGAGTACGAACTGCTGCCACATGTGCTCGATGTGCGCGAGGCGATGAGGGCGGACGCGCCGATCCTGCTGGACGATCTCCGCACCAATGAGATCGGCGGCCAACGGGACACAGCGCCAACCAATATTGCCTGGCACGGCCGCAGCCAGCGGGGTGATCTGGCCGCGGGATTCGCCGCAGCCGATGTGATCGTCGAACGCGAGTTCGTCACCAGCACGGTGCATCAGGGCTACATCGAGCCGCAGGCCGCCTCCGCGCTCTGGAATGCCGACGGCGCGCTCACCATCTGGACCTGCACGCAGGGCGCGCATAGCGCGCGCGCGCAGGTCGCCGAGGTGCTGCAACTGCCGGTCACGCGCATCAAGGTCGTGCCGATGGAGATCGGCGGCGGCTTCGGCGGCAAGTCCCGAGTCTATCTGGAACCGCTTGCCGCGCTGCTCTCACGCAAAGCCAATCACAAACCAGTCAAGCTGGTGATGAACCGCGCCGAGGTGCTGATGGCGACCGGTTCTACCTCCGGCTCGGCCATCCGTGTGAAGATCGGCGCGACGAAAACCGGCCACATCACCGCCGCCGAGGTGTGGATGGCTTACGATGCCGGCGCGTTCCCCGGCTCGTTTATCAGTTACGGCATGCTCCTGGTGCTTGGGCCTTATCGGCTCGATAATCTCCAGATCGACGGCTACGATGTCGTGGTCAACAAACCGCCCGCTTCCGCCTATCGTGCGCCGGGCGGCACCAATGCAGCCTACGCCGCGGAGAGCGTGATTGATGAGTTGGCCGAGAAGTTATGCATCGACCCGCTGGCGTTCCGCGTGATCAACGGCGCACAGGAAGGTGATCGGCGGCCCGACGGGCCGATCCATCGGCGCATCGGCTATCTGGAGACCCTCGAGGCGATCAAGCGGAGCGCACACTACAACACCCCATTAAGCGGCCCGAATCGCGGCCGCGGGCTTGCCTCCGGCTACAACGCCAATTGGGGCGCCAGATCCAGCGTCTCGGCCAGCGTGAACGCCGACGGCCAGGTGAACCTGGTGGAAGGCTCCGTTGATCTCAGCGGCACGCGCACCAGTCTGGCGATGCAACTGGCCGAAACGCTCGGTATCTCGGAGCAGGAGGTTCATCCAACCGTCGTTGACACCGACGCGGTGGCGTTCAACGATGTCACGGGCGGCAGCCGCACCACGTTCGGCACCGGCTGGGCGGTCTACGAGTTGGGTTTGAAGCTGAAGGAAGAGATGATCCAGCGCGTGGCTGAGCTGTGGGAAATCGAGCCGGAGCAGGTGGCATACGCCGATGGCGTATTCACAGCCAATGGCGTATTCACAGCCGA
>JALOOE010000278.1 GCA_025454565.1 Anaerolineae bacterium | reverse complement strand
ACACTGGAGCATCGTCAGCGGCTACCTGACCCGCTACTATGCTGCGCCGCAGACTCCGCCACGGACCTTCCCGGCCGTGCGTTTGCTCGGCGACCGCATCAGCCGTGCCATCTTTCCGGCGCTGAAGGCGCTCACGCTGCGCTACTACGCGGCGAGCTTCAGGCGTTACCGCAAGGAGCTTGGACTCACGCCCGTCGCCGACATCTTTGATGTCATCGCCTCGCCACACCGAAACCTGATTGCCGATCTGCCCGGCTTCATCCCGTGTACGCGTCTGCCTCCGCACTTCGCGTACGTCGGTCCGCTCGTCTGGGAGCCGGACGTGCCGGACCCCGAATGGCTCGGGCGTCTGCGTGCGGACCTGCCGACCGCCTACGTCACCATGGGCAGCACCGGGGACCCGAAAGACTTGAGCCGCATCCTGGCCGCCCTAAGGGACGCCGGTTGGCAAGTGATGGCGACCATCGGCCAACACGATAAGGCTCCCGATGGCGTCCACGCGGTAGGTCTCGCTCGCGGCTCCAGTCTGCTTCGCCGCAGCCAAGTCGCAGTTTGCCACGGCGGCTCGGGAACCATTTACCGAAATCAACCTCGAGCGCGTCGAGGCCATGCGCTGGGGCGTGGCACTCGACCCCGTTGGCTGGCGCGAATCCGACCTGTTGGTTGCCATGGAACGGGTGACGACTACGGAATACCTGGCCGCCGTCGCAGCAGGTCAAGAAGAGATCCAGGCTTTCGTGCGGGAGGCGGGGCAACGGCCTTTGCTTTCGATTGCCAGCGGCGCATCCTAGCGTGTTGCATAATGGAATCGCTTCTGCGTTGGATCGAGGCATTTGGGCGGACGCGGCATATGACCGCTGGCCCCTTCGGCGAAACGGATCTGGCCTGTGGAACTCGCATTCTGGGAGTTTTTGAACGCTTTTCGTAGCGTTACCCGCCAGTACCGGCGCAGCCTGTTCGGCGTCCTTGCCGTCGCCTTCGGCGTAGTCGCCATGACCTTGGCCACCGGCTTCATCGAGTGGATCCTCTGGGCGACGCGGGAAGGCACCATCCAGAATGGGCTTGGCCATGTCCAGGTGATGCGGCCCGGCTATCTTGTAAGCGGACAGGCCAATCCCAGTGCATACCTGTTGCCGCGGCACTCGGCCGAGCAGGCTGCAATTGCAATCCATCCAACGGTGCGGGCAATTGCACCTCGGCTGGCTTTCAGTGGCCTCATCAGCCACGACGAGGCGACGGTATCCTTCGTTGGTGAAGGTGTAGATCCCCAGAACGAGAAGGTGGTGAGCAAGGCCCTGGAGATCATCGACGGAATGAACCTGTCGTCGGAAGATCCCTCCGGCATCATTGTGGGGGGGGGCCTTGCGCAGGCGCTGGGCGTGAAGCCCGGAGACGTGGTGGTCCTGCTCGCGAATACGCCGACGGGCGGCATCAACGCAGTCGAGGGCAAAGTTCGCGGCCTGTTCAGCACGATAAGCAAGGACTACGATGATTCGGCCCTCCGCGTTCCACTAGCGCTGTCGCAGAATCTCCTGCGGGTGGCGGGGGCGCATCGTTGGATTCTTGCACTTGACGATACCGCTCACACGCGCGCGACGACAGAGGCATTGCGAGCGAGATTCGAGCGGAACAAGTTCGAGTTTGCGCCTTGGTACGAACTTGCGGATTTCTATAATAAGGCCGTGGCGCTGCTGTCCAGGCAGGTTCAGGTCGTGAAGCTCATCATCGCCGTGATCATCGTTCTGAGCATTTCCAATACCATGATGATGAGCGTTCTGGAGCGAACCGCCGAGGTCGGTACCTGTATGGCATTGGGCCATACGAGGCGCATGATCTTGCGGCAGTACCTGTACGAGGGGTTAATTGTCGGCTTGATCGGCGGAACGGTGGGAGTGGTGCTCGGCTGGCTGCTCGCCACCGTCATCTCGGCCATCGGCATCCCGATGCCGCCGCCTCCGGGCATGTCCAAGGGATATCGTGGCGAGATAATCTTTACCTGGGGGATGGCCGTGGGTGCTCTCGCTTTGGCGCTGGCCACCACGCTGCTTGCAAGCGTTTATCCTGCATGGCGCGCAGCGCACATGAACATCGTGGATGCGCTGCGGCACAGCCGATAAGGTTGAGCCCATCCTGCGACCCAATGCTGAGACTCGCGCTCCGCAACGTCTTTCGCCATCGTTTTCGCACGGCGATGACTTTGGCAGCCATCGTGTTCGGCGTCATCGGCCTCATACTCAGCGGCGGGTTCGTACAGGACACCTACTACGCACTTGGCGAAGCGCTGATTCACTCGCAGACGGGACATCTCCAGGTGTCGAGACCCGGTTTCCATGGCAAAGGAGCACGCAGCCCGGAAACGTACATCGTGGAGACTCCGGAAGTCCTGATCCAGTCGATCAAGGCGCACGAGCCGGTGGACGATGTCATGGGCCGCCTCCGGTTTTCCGGCCTGTTGAGCAACGGGCGTAGCGACCTGCCCATAATTGGCGAGGGTGTTGAGGCAGACAAGGAAGCCAGGTTGGGGAGCCAGATCCACATCACTGGAGGCCGGCAGCTGGATGGCGGTGACTCGGCTGGTATCGTTGTCGGGCAGGGTTTGGCAAATGCCCTTAACCTGAGGCCAGGTGATCACGTAACGCTGCTCCTCAATACCGCGGAAGGAGCGCTGAACAGCATGGAACTCGACGTGGTCGGCACATTCCAGAGTTTTTCGAAGGAATTCGATGCGCGAGCCGTGCGGATTCCTCTTTCCGCGGCCCAGGAGTTAACGATGACCACGGGAGCCAATACGCTCGTCGTATCGCTAAAGGAGACCCGAGCCACGACGAATGTGGCGAATCTCTTGACGCGCGAACTGGGTGGTCAGAATCTCGAGGTGAAGACGTGGAAGGAGCTCAACGCATTCTACGAGAGCACCGTTGCACTCTATGAGCGCCAGTTCGGCGTGCTGCAGTTGATCATACTGATGTTGGTATTCCTTAGTGTCGCCAACAGTCTGAACATGAGCATATTCGAGCGCGTCGGCGAGTTCGGAACGATGATGGCGATCGGCGATGCGCGCAGCACAGTGCGGCGACTGATCTTGACCGAGAGCATTTTTCTGGGACTGGTTGGTGCTGGACTCGGAACGATTGTTGGCATCGTACTGGCGCTCGCCATATCCGCCGTCGGCATCCCCATGCCACCGCCGCCCAATGCGAACATGGGTTACACCGCTCACATCCGACTTGTGCCTCTCACGGTATTGATTGCGTTCGGCGTGGGCTTCGTTGCCACGATTCTGGCGTCCATCCTGCCAGCGCGACGCGTTTCAAGAATCCCAATTGTCAACGCGCTTCGGGAAAACTGCTGAGAGTCGTCAAGTCTTCATTTTGTTCTTGAGGCGACAGGTTGCGCTGTCCCCTGCCGTCGCCGCATCTGCGCGGCGGACAAATCATAGATGTCTGTGAGGTCTTCGATGAACAACCTCAGCCGGCGCCGGGAGGACCAGTTTGCGCGCCATCGCGTGTTCATGGCGATCGCCTTGGAACTGTGCAATCTGCTGCTTCATGTTCTCTTGTTTGGTGCTGCACTCGCGCCCTTGGCTTTGCTGCTTCCGAAGGCCGAAGGGCCGACACAATTGCTGGCTGCGTTGGGAGCCTCTCTGGCACTCGGAGCGGTGGGGTTTCTTGCGGCCATCATCGTGCTCGTCCGAGTAATCATCGGAGGCTGGGATGGTTCCGGAGAACTCCCGTTGGGGTCGAGGACGGCAGCGCGTTGGGGTCTCGCGATGATGGTCTGGATGATATTCCGAAAGAGCCCGATCAAGAGCCTGGTACACGGCTTCGCCGCATTGCGCCATCTCGTTTACGCGTCGACCGGCGGTGAACTCCACTGGTCGGCGGTAGTCGGCCTCGGGGTCGACATTACGGACCCATGGGCCACACGCGTCGGTCCGGGTGCCACACTCGGCGACTACTGCATTCTGAACGCGCATGAGATCTCAGGCGGAGTCGCCAACTGTGCGCCGATATTGATAGAACCATACGTCACCGTAGGGCACCATGCGGCCATCGGTCCCGGCGTCGTCGTGGAACGAGGCGCGATCGTCGGATCTGGGGCTATAGTTACCAAGAACACAAGAGTACCAGCAGGGGAGGTTTGGGGCGGTATACCGGCACGGTGCCTGGCCACTTCTGATAGACGTAAACCGGGGGGGCGGCAATCTTGACGCAAGGGTGTCGCCGGCGTTTCGCTGTGCCGGGATGATGTTGTCAGCGATCGGCTTGATGGAGCCAATCTGTGCTCGGGATGCAGGAGCCAGGGCGTGGCCGAAATGCAGATGTCGTGGCGGACTTCGGCGCCCTGATCTCGACGATTGATCGAGTGATCGGCGGCTACGTCGCCGCCGGCGCTTCCCGATTCGGGGCCCGTGCCGACATCGTGTCGAGTGTCCGGGCACAGGCGGCGTGAACCTCACCGTACCCGCCGCCACCTGCTCGCGGATGTGCTCGTACAGCGGCCGCACGAACGGCCCGAACCCGCTCACGACTCCCGGCACCGACATCATCGACGGCACGCGCATACCGCGGTGCTCCACCGGCCCGCCGATGCGCTTGAGAGATGCAGCCACGTAAAGTACAGCAATGGCGTGCGTGTCGTAATCGTGGTCGCGGGCCGGAAAGAAATCCGTGCGGGGACCATGGCCTCGATTGCCCGTAAAGCCGGATTGTCGCTGCCTGACTTTGACAATTGATCAGGCCCGCCGAATCGCTACGTGGCCGCCGGCGCTCCCCGATGAGGAACGGCCACAAAGCCCGACCCTGTTGCTTGGCTGCGCGCGGATTGCACTCCACCGTACCCCGCCGCCACCTGGTCGCGAATGTGCTCGTAGAGCGGCCGTACGAACGGTCCGAATCCGCTGACGATTCCCGGCACCGACATCATCGACGGCACGCGCTTGCCGCGGTGCTCCACCGGCCCGCCGATGCGCTTGATGTGCACTCCCAGCAGCGACAGGTGCCGGGCAAGCCGCGGCTCGGTCAGCACGAACAGCGTGTCGATCCCATGGCGCTGCGCCTGGCAGATCATGCCGAGGTAGAGCCCGACCGGTACGTAGGGAAAGCGGGGCCGATCCGGCGAGCCGAAGTCGTCCTTAGAGATCGTGCCCGCGGAATCCTGCTCGCCCTTGCGGCGGCGGTAGGCCGAAGCCACGGCCAGGCGCGAGACCTCGGCGATCCTGGTCCGGTCGATCTTC
>JALOOE010000277.1 GCA_025454565.1 Anaerolineae bacterium | reverse complement strand
GATGCGCGGCTCGACCACGAAATCGTCAGCCACCGATTCGTAGCGGAAGATCAGATCGCGCAGGCCGCGTTCCATGTCGCGCGCCCACGGCTCCTGGCAACGCAGCGTCGAGAGCGGCACGCACTCGTCGAGGACGCCGCTTGTCTCTGCCAGGATCATCGGCCGTTGGCGGCAAAGGGAGGCATGGCGCGTCCAAAGCTGCCGGCGTTCCGCCATGATCGGATCTTCGGCGATCTCGCGCTTACGTTTCAGCAGGTGACGCAGGATGCAGACGTCGTCGGGGTTGATGTTCCACTCGGTGTATGGCTGTGTCATATTGCCTCAGCACAAAGGCCGATGCGTTGGTCGGTGTCGCGCAGTTGCAGGTGCGCGTTCGTAGGAGGTAGCCATCCGTGGTAGCTCATGGGGTGAGCTCCCTGGCGATCGGCGGCTGGTTCTGCCGATCGCCAGGGAGGGAAAAACCGGGGAGGCTGTGCTACTTCTTGGTCGCCTTCCAGGCGTCAATCTGCTTCTGGGCTTCGGCGACGATCTTGTCCATGCCGGCGTCCTTCAACTTCTTCTGGAATTCGGGCAGGACGGTGGCCGGATCGGCCATGCCGTTGATCAGCGGATAGCCGAGTTCTTTGACGACGTTGGTGACGTTCGCCATCTCGGTCTTCACCGGAGTCGGGTCAAATGCGAAACCGAGCGCCGTCGACGGGGCCGAGCCGGCGTTGAGCTTCTTGGTCGCGCCGATCATATCACCGGCGGCCTGGTCGGCGTCCACATAGTAGGCGTTGAAGATGCTGCCCAACATCCAGTCGCGGCCGGGTTTGTAGTTGGCGGCGTCCGGGCCGGGGCCGATGACCTTCTTGTCCTTGTCCACCCACACCCAGTGCTTGCCCTCGATGCCCTTGGCGAGCAGGTTGTACAGCTCGGGGTCAGTGTTGAACAGGTTGATGATCTGCATCGCCGCATCAGGGTTCTTTGAGGTCTTGCAGATGGCGGTGCTGGTGGCGCTGGCCGCGCCGGTGGTCATGAAGGGTACGGTGACCGACTTTTGCACCACAGGGACCGTGAGACCGTTATTTTTCTGAATCTCGGTGTCGCCACCGGGCTTGACCACCAGGCCAATATCGCCGGCGAACTTACCGGCCTTCATGGCCGCGGGCGCCTCTGCCCTGGTCACCAGGTCCTTGTTGACGTAGCCGGCCTGGTACCACTTGCGAGCCAACTCAACCGCCGACTTGAATTCCGGGCTTTCGTAAGCGTTGATGACCTTCAGATTCTTGTCATCATAGCGTACCACCGCCTGCACGTCCTGGGTCACAACCGGGTCGAAGCCGAAGGTCTCGACCATCCAGACGTTGCCCGGTGTGCCATCAGTCTGAACAAGGGGCAGCATGTTGGGCTCGCCCTTCTTGACAGCAGCCAGGAAGGGTTCGAGATCCTCGTACTTGTTGATCTTGGCCAGGTCGAGGCCGTATTTATCGGCGATATCCTTGCGGAAGAAGAAGCCGAACGGTTTGACCCAGATCTGTTGGTTCGGCACCGCGTAAATCTTGCCGCCGATCTTGGTCACGTCCCAGGCGGCCGGAGGCATATCCTTGAGGAGCGCAGCCGCGTTCTTCTGGAGCAGGTCATCCATCGGCAGCAGGCTGCCGTTGATGACGAGCTGGCTGAAGGTGGGGCTGATCCACGGCGCCACCCAGACGATGTCACAGACCTCGCCCGCGGCCATCATCAGGTTCATCTTCTCGGTGAACGCGGCATCCTCGAACGGGGCGAGCCGCACGGCGATGTTGACGCCCTTCTTCGCTCCACCACCTTGATGTCTTTCTGAGCCGCGAACATCATCGTGTACTTGACTTCGACCGGCTTGGCCGCTTCAGCCGCCTTAGGCGCCGCGGTCGGCGCTGCCGCTGGCGCGGTGGTCGGCTTGGGGGCTTCAGTCGCTTTCGGCGCGTCGGTCGCTTTGGGGGCCTCAGCCGCCTTCGGCGCGTCGGTCGCCTTAGGCGCCGCGGTAGCGGCCGGCTGAGCGGCCGGCGCTGGAGTCGCGGCCGGCGCGCACGCGGCCAGCACCATGCTCAGCAGCAGCACAACGCTGATGAGCTTCAACATGGAATGCCGATTCATGGAGTTCCTCCTTGAGATTGGTGAATGGTACATCGGTATAGCAGTAGATTGGGATACACAGAGTGGGTTGGCGGTTCACTCTCCTTTCAGGCTGCCGACCAACATGCCGCGCACAAAGTAGCGCTGAAGGAGCAGGAAGGCGATGGCAATCGGCCCCATCGCCACCACCGCCATTGCCATCCGCATACTCTGGACGGGCAACTGGATGGTTTGCAGCATCGCGCTGGCCTCACCGGTCGTCAGGAACTCAGCGCTCTTCTGGACGGAGTAGAGCAGATACTGCAGCGGGAACTTGTCGGGATTATCGATGTAGAGCAGTGGCAGCCACCAGTCGTTCCAGTACATCAGGATGCAAAACAGGCCCACTGTGGCGAGCGCCGGCGTCGACAACGGGATCACGATCTGGAAGAAGACGCGCCACTCACTGGCGCCGTCGATCTTGGCTGATTCGATCAGTTCCTTGGGCAACGTGATGAAATAGGTGCGCAGCAGAAAGACGTACCACGGAATCACGAGATACGGCAGGATCAACGCCAGTAACGAGTCCTTGAGATGCAGCGTCTGGGTCACCAGGATGTAGGTGGGGATCAAGCCGCCGTGGAAAAGCATCGTGAAGATCACAAAGAAGGAGAGCGGCTTGCGCCAGGCGAAGTCCTGCCGTGACAGGGCATAGGCCAGCATCGACATCACCAGCAGTCCGACAATCGTCCCGATCGTCGTCGTCGTGAGGGTCACGCTGTAGGCCCGCACGATCCGACCCGGATCCATCCTGATGAAGTTGTAGGCATCGAAACTGATCTTTTCGGGAATCAAAGAGAAACCGGTGCGCGCCAGGGTGACCTCGTCAGTGAGCGAGGAGGAGATCACCAGCAGCAGCGGCAGCAGGAAGATGAAGCTGACCACGATCAGAATGACATTGATGGTCGCCTGCGTGAGCGCGCCGCGGCGGCGATAATTGGTAGACGATGTACGCTGGAGGATGCCCATCAGGTCGCTTCCACCCTAACCCGGACAAGCCGGAACCAAGCCACTCACCACAAAGTCACGAAGTCACCAAGCACACAAAGCAAGATTGGCTTCCCTGGTGCCTCTTTGCGCCTTGGAGTCGTTGTGGTGAAATCACACTCCTTACGCGAGAACCCAACCGGCAGATGCCTAAAAGATGCTCTTCTCGGGGTCGATGCGCTTGACGACCCAGTTGGCGACGAAGATCAGCACGAAACCGACCACCGATTGGTAGAGCCCGGCGGCAGCCGCCATCCCGAAGTCACCCATCGAGCGCAATCCCCGGAAAACGAAGGTGTCGATCACGTCGGTCGTCTTGTAGAGCATACTGCTGTCGCGGGTCACATAGTGGTGATCCCCTTGATCTGCTGCCACCGGCTGGCGCCGTCGATCTGCGCCGCCTCGTAGTATTCGGTGTTGATCCCCATCATCCCGGCCAGGTAGATGATACTCCAGTAGCCGGCGCTCTTCCAGATGTGTGCGGCGGTCAGGATATAAGGCCAATATTTCGGAGCACTGTACCAACTCACCGTGTCCAGCCCGGCCTGCGTCATCCACTTGTTGAGCAACCCGCTGTCGCCGTTCAAAAAGGCGAATCCGAAGTAGCCGACGATGACCCACGAGACGAAATAGGGGAAAAAGACGCTCGACTGGTAGAAGCGCGCCAGGTAGCGCGACCGCACCTCGTTCAACAGGAGGGCAATCGTAAGCGACGCCAGCAATCCGGTGATGATGAACACCGTATTCAGAAAGATCGTGTTGGTGGTGATGCGCACCGCGGTGTCGGTGGTAAACAGATACTCGAAGTTCTTCAGCCCGATGAAATCGCTGCCGAAGATCCCCTGGCTGGTCCGGTAGTTCTTGAACGCGATAATAATACCGGGCAGCGGCATGTATTGGAACACAAACAACAGCGCCAGGCCCGGCAACGCCATCAGGAACAGCGTCCCGTTCTTGCGCACGCTCTTCACGATTCGAGTCAGCGGCGAGGAACGCCGTGCCGTGCTCGGCAGCCCAACCGGCTGGTGCTTACTGTTGCCTTGATTCGCGAGACCGATCATGGTTGCTCCATGCCCGATGGTGTGGAGTGGATGCTCTCGTAGGGGTATGGCCGCCTGCCTGCCCGTCCGGGCGACCGCAAGGGGCCGTCGCATCCCCTGCCGTCAGACTTCGTACTCGCGCCAGAGCTGCTCGGCCACGCGTTGCGCCTCATCGCGATCCTCCGCTTCAGCCTGGATGACGACATGGCAGCACTCGGGGAACGTATCACGCGGCTTCAGCGGCAGCATGCGCAGCGTGCCATGCCACAGATCGAAGTGCATCTGCGCCGTATGTGGCCCGAAGAACACATAGGCCCGCTCCATGATTGGCGGCGGCTGGTGCAGGTTGATCAACCGCAGTCCCTTCACCTGCGCGAAGCCCGGCCACTGATGCTCCGAGTTTGCACAGCAGTGAACGCCGAGACCGCCGTAGCGTTCCGATAGCGCATTGAGCTCGTCGAGGAAGAACCGCCCGAACATGCGCGAGTTGACGCTGCCCACCTCATCCACCGACATCGTCACCCCTTTGCGGACGTAATAGTCGGGATAGTGGGCGATGTGTTCAGCGCCATAGCGCCCGAACCAGGCATCCAGGAAGGCCATCTGCAGCGTCCGAGCCTTGGCCGCCAACTCGAGCACGGCGTCCGGTGTCTCCAGCATCGCGACGAACAGATCGGTCTTGTCCCAAATCTGCGCCACGATATCCATCGGACTTTGCATGTCCACCATCTTCAGCAAAACGTCCGCGCCGCCGCGGCGGCGCAGCTCGTCGGCGATCTCGAACAGCATCATCAGGGGTGTGTCTTCGAGGCGCGGCGTCTGAATCCGCGCCGCGTCACTGGCAGTCTTCACGAAGGGGATGGCGAACGGGTTGTTGTCGTCGGGGCGATAGACCTCGCAGCCCAACGCCTCGGCGAAGATCTCGGTGCCCGTGTTGACCGGCAGGTAGGGCACAAGATCGTCATCCAGCCACTCAGCCCGCTCCGACATCCGCAGATACGTCTGCCAGGCGGCCTCGATCCGTTCGGCCTTCAGCCAGGGCCACGCGCGCACCACTGGCGGCGGCTCCGGAGTGCGCACGCCGATGCGGAAGACGAACTTACGTCCGCCAGTCGGCTTCTCAAGTAAGTCCGCCCAGCGCTGCTTCCTGGCCGCGATCGAGTGTCTCATCCGTTCGCCTTTGTGGAGAGGGAGGATCCGGGCGCCCTCGCTTGCCACGAATCCGGGCGCCGGTGGCTTGAAGTCTGCTGATCCGTATCCAGCCTCAGTACATTATACCAGCGAATCGGGAATCCGGGGCGCAATCCATGCCAGAAAGCGGCCAAAAAGCGGACAGGTCGGTGCAACACCCGAACCGAAATCCGGCACGCCATTGCGACTTGACTCGTCTCTCGGAGAGACGAGTCAAGTCGCATGCATGCTCGATTTGACAAAAATTTCATGTGGTGGTATTAATTTCATATCCTGAATTTTATCTCAACCTGATTCCGTCACCCCTTGTGATCTTGCTTGAAATCGGTGTTCTGAAAATGCTGACACAACCCAGTCTCAGCCCCAATTCGGCCCAGGCCTATGTCGGTGACCATGCCGCTCTACGGCTACTCCATCGCGTCCTCATGATGTACTACCAAGAGGGATTGAATCAAGCCGATATCGCCGAGACGTTCGGTCTCTCCACTGCTAAGGTCAATCGCCTGCTCAAGCAAGCACGTGAGCAAGGCATCGTGGAAATCCGCATTCGCACGCCCATGCAGTCGCTTTTCGATCTGGAGGCGCGCCTGCAGAGCCTCTGCGGCGTGCCGGAAGCCGTGGTGGTGCCGCAGGTGTCGGACGATCCACAGCTTGTGTTGGAGGCTGTGGGCCGGGCCGCAGCACAATACCTGACGCAACGACTGCGCGATGGCGATGTGGTCTGCGTCAGCGGCGGCAAAGCGCTCTCGGCGGTTGTGCGCAGCGTCGAGACGTCCCGCAGGTTCGACGTCCAGGTCGTGCCGGCCACCGGCGGCGCGCAGGGCCGGCATCAGATCGACGCGAACTACCTCGCCTCGGAGCTGGCGCAGAAGCTGGGCGGCACGGTGCATGAGTTGCACGCGCCCGTGATCGTGGACACAGCCGAGGAGCGCGACGCTCTGGTAGGCATCCGCCAGATCAGCTCCGTGCTCGACATGGCCCGCAAGGCGCAGATCGCCGTGCTGGGCATCGGCTCTGTGGCGCCCGGCACCTCCACCTATTTCGAGTTGCCGTCGTTGCACGAGGACGACCGCCGCCGGCTGATCGAGGAGTTTTGTGGGACCGGCGAGTTGCTGGCGCAGATCGTGGACCCCCGCGGGCAGCCCTGCGCCCCAGACTACAACTGCCGTGTGGTGGGCATCGGCCTGGACGACCTGCGGGGCATCCCGCTGACGATCGGGGTGGCCGCGACCGTGACCAAGGTGGCGCCGATCATCAGCACGCTACGTGGGGGGTACCTTAAGACGCTGATCACTGATGAAGTCACGGCGCGCGGTGTGCTGGAACAGTGGGAGCAGGATCCCTGCCAGACTGCGCGCACGGAGTGATTCGAGGCTGTGAGGTGCATGGATGAGTGCAAGCGCAACTACGGCGGTTCGTGGGGAGCGAGCGCGCGGCGAACGCGGCGCCGTCACACGCTGGTTGCATCGAGCGTGGAAATACCGTGAGCTCTATCTGCTGTTTCTGCCCGCAGCGATCTTCCTCATCATCTTCGCGTATGTGCCCTATACCGGGTTGGTCATGGCCTTTCAGAACTTCTCTCCGCGACGTGGTCTCCTGGGGAGTCCGTGGGTTGGGCTTGAACATTTCCAGTATTTGTTCGGCCGGGCCGGTTTCTTCCAGATTCTGCTCAACACAGTATTAATCAGCTCCTACAAGCTGATCTTCGGTCTCCCGTTGCCGATCATCTTCGCCCTGCTGCTGAACGAAATCCGCCTGATGTCCTTCCGCCGGGTGTCGCAGACACTGGCTTCGTTCCCGCACTTCCTCTCGTGGGTCGTCTACGGCGGCTTGATGGTCATCTTTCTGGCGCCGGGCGGCGCGCTGCCGAACACCCTGGCGGCCCTCGGCCTGGAAGACCCCAGGCTGCTCTCCACCCCCGCCACCTTCCGAGGCGTGTTGGTGGTGACGGAGATCCTCAAGAGCTTCGGCTGGAGCGCGATCATCTACCTGGCGGCGATCACCGCCATTGATCCGACTTTATACGAGGCGGCAATGGTGGATGGCGCCAGTCGGTGGCGGCAGATGTGGCACATCACGCTGCCGGCCATCCGCGGCGTGATTGTGATCCTGTTTATCCTCCAGCTTGGCCGTATCCTGGACGCCGGCTTCGAGCAGGTGTTCGTGATGTACAACCCCAGCGTCTACTCGGTGGCCGAAATCATCGACACCTATGTCTATCGGGTTGGCCTGGTGAGCGGCCGCTTCAGCCTGGGCACCGCGGTGGGCGTCTTCAAAGGGATCATCGGCCTGCTGCTGATCCTGGCGGCCAACCAGGTGCTCAAGCGCCTGCGCATGCCGACCATCTGGTGATCCTAGTGGAGGTTTTGAGCCATGCGCCTATTCGAGCGATCGACCCACCCCGCCCTACGCGGCCACAACCCGGTTGCCGACGCGCTGATCTACCTGTTCCTGGCGCTGTTGACCATCGTCAGCATCGTGCCGATTATCCATGTGCTCAGCGTGTCGATGAGCAACCCAAACGAGGCCGCGCAGATGGGCTTGATGCTGTGGCCCAAGGGCTTCACCCTCGACAAGTGTCGGCACGGCGCTCAACCTGTTCTTGACCGTCACATCAGCGTATGTGATCTCGCGGCCAGACCTGCCCGGCCGGGGCGCCCTGACAATTTTCGTAGTAATCACGATGCTCTTCAGCGCCGGCATCATCCCCGGCTACATGCTGATCCGCAACCTGGGGCTGCTGGATTCGGTATGGGCGATGATCCTGCCGGGCGCGGTCGGCGCGTTCAACGTGATCCTGATGCGCAACTTCTTCCAGGAGTTGCCCGAATCGATCATCGAATCGGCGCGCATCGATGGCGCCAGCGAGCTGCGTATCTTGGCCCAAGTGGTGGTGCCCCTCTCCGGCCCGGCGATCGCCACGGTGGGTCTCTTCTATGCCGTGGCGCATTGGAATGAGCTCTTCCGCGGTATCTTCTACATCACTGATTCCACCAAGTGGCCTTTGCAGGTACTGCTGCGGTCGGTTGTAGTGATGGCCGACCTGAACGAGCTGGGGATGTCCAACCGGGATCTTTATGGGCAGTTGACAGTCAACCAGCTCACCATTCGCGCCGCGACCGTCATGGCGGCAGTCGTGCCGATCGCGGCCCTGTACCCCTTCCTGCAGCGCTACTTCGTCAAAGGCATCGTACTCGGCGCTGAGAAAG
>JALOOE010000276.1 GCA_025454565.1 Anaerolineae bacterium | reverse complement strand
TGCCAGGCTGGCGGCGGTGGTCCAGTTTCTCCAGCAGGTGGGGCCGGGGCACCCTTTCGCCAGGCGCGGGTGGGACGGTGAGTTTGGTGGTGAGCAGGTAGGGTGACGGCATGGGGGCTATTATAGCGCAACAGGAGGCAGCCGGCCACAACGGCGGCGGCATCTTCATCAACCGGGCGGTCCAGCCCCGCGAACCACTCGGCGGCCAGGGTTCGTAGTAACGACTTTGGTCGTTGGCAATGCTGCGGAACGACTGAAGTCGTTACTACCAACCGTGGGGCTACTTCGGCCCACATGAACTAGGCGGTATCAGCCGGCTGGATCATGCTCAGTACCCTGCCTGCGACGCTCTGAGCCATCAGGCCGCACCGCGCCGTACCGTCGCCATCGATGTAGCGCTGTACGCCCTCGATCGTGCAGAAGTCACATTGTGTGATGGCGCGGCACTGGGTGCTGCCGAACTCGATCTGGAACCGGCGCGCCAGACGATTGCCGCGATTCATGACTTTGTTGAATGCGTTGACGTCGTCAGCAAACGCGTCGCCCCGTACGGCCATTTTGCCGAGCATGCGCAGGACACGGAGGTGACTGTTCTCGATCTCACCGCGCATCAGGCCGAGCACCATGATGGCAGCGGTGAGCGCACTGCACGTCATCCCGGTGAAGACCATCCCCCCCATGAAACCTGAACTGGCATCGAGCAGTTCCTGCGTGACCGGGATCGCGTCCCCCAGGTAAGAGAATACCGCGTGCGCGCAGTGGAACTCCCGCTCGAGCCAGTGCGCGTAGAGGCGACCGAACGCTTCCTGCTGCTCAGCCGAGATGGCGGCCGTGCAGTCGGCGTCCATGCACTCTGCGCACAGAACGGGCGCCTGCCGGACGACACCGATGCAGCGCACGGGCACCCGGGCATCGTCGCGAATCTCGCGACATGCCGTGGTGTCCTGGCAGCTCGTAAAGCGCCGAAGCAGGTCATGTCCCTTGTAGACTACAACGGGCACTCCTTGAACCATCTTCTCCTGACCGTAACGCAGGCCGAGCAGCACCAACGGCGCGGTCACACCGCCGCATTCGCCGCCCGTGTTGGCGATGCCCCCGGGCAGGGCAGCCGTAAGCTTGACGAGCCATTGCGCTTCCGTCCCCGACACGTCCAGCATGGCCTGCATGATCGACGGTGCGCAGTGACCCATACGCAGCACGTTGGCCAGGCCCCGGTTGCGAAGCCTGCGCGCTGTTTCAGCACTCGAATCGAGTGACGGAGCCAGTATTCCTTGCGATTGTGAAGGCATGTCCGGAGTCTCTTTCCTTTCATGGGATGAGTTGATAGCTCACGCTTCTTGTTTGGGCCACTTCCATGAGTACCAGATAATCAGCGCCGTAGCGGCAAGCGCTGTAGCCAGAAGCAGGCTGTGATAAACAGTCGGCCCTGCCACGGGACCCGGCGGGACAAAAGGCAATGGCACGCCGCACATGAAGAAGTGGTAGATGCCGAGCAGCGTACCTACGATGCCCAGCGCGAAGTTCGCCCAGCGGTTGGCCGAGCCCTTCACGGCAACTGTCACAAACACCATCCAGAGCGGGATCAGCCAGTAGATGGCCCCGAACAGCCACCCTTCAGCCGGTATCGTCGCGCCCCATTCCATCATGATCTTCATGGAGACTGGGTCAATGATCACCATGATCATGTGCGCCCCGTAGGCCTCCGCAGCGATGAGCCACAGCGCCACGATTCTCAACTTCCAATTCAAGGTTTCCATGGTTCTTTACCTCCTCTTCTGGTATGGGAATATCCAATTGTCAGGATGACTTTTCCATCACGATTGCTGTTACCGAATAAGGCGGAAAAACGCGATGCCCGTTCCACTCAACCTCGCTGATCCTCTCGGTAACCATTTCGGGTTGGTCGTTGCTGTTGGCAGCCTGATATCCGTTTGCCGCTACCGTATGGATTCGAACCAGTTCTGAGAAGTTGACATCGGATACTTCTATTTCAGCTTCCAGGCTTTCCTGGTGATGGCGATTGATCACAAAGACGGTCAGTCGCTGCTCATCAAGACTGGCGCTTACATCAAGAAGGGGAACCGAACTGCGCTGAGGGAGGTTCAGGAGCTTTGGCACCCCCACAGTGGGACATTCGGCTGCAGAGAATACTCTCGCCTTCCCAGAAAGCTGCCGATACAGCCGAAGGACATAGAACACGGGCGTACGTACCAGCGTATCCAGAGTGGTGATGAGCGGCGGTGCGGCGGAATTGAGCATGGCGAACATGGCGGCGGTTTTGACGTATTTCGCCTGACGGTGAAAGGCATGGATGATTCCTGCCACGCCGATTGCCTCACGCTGAGTCCGGTAGGGATCCGTAAACCTGCGCAGGGAGCCTTGGACATTCCATTCGTCGACGGCGATGGGCAGGACCTTACCGAGAAGACGGTCCGCCATTTCCTCGATCTGTTGGATCTGCTCCTCCAACGCCAGGCCCACCGCAGAGATGGCATAATAATCCCCGAGCGAATTGCCAACGTGTGACCGCAGGGGAGACCAGCCTGGCAAGTAGAGGTGCAGGGAGAACAAATCCATGGCTTCGCCGATGCCTTTGATGATCTCCTCGTTCCAGCGCGCAAACAGGAGGGCGTCGCCTCCGGATGCGACGAGTTTGATATCCGGATCAGCATTTCGCATGGCTTTTGAGAACCGGTGAAAGCGTTCCACGTACTTCCGCGGCTTGGAAGCACAGCCTCCCGGTTCAATGGTGCTCCATTGTTCGTTGCCCACACTCCAGATTGGCACCGCCCCGGCACCGTATCTGTCGCGGATGTAGGCGATCCAGCCCGCGGCTTCCTCGGGATCGTTTTCACCGAGGCTTGCCGTCAGGCTCGGCTCGGCGCCCACGCTGCGACAAAGATCGATGAATTCATCGGTGCCAAAACGATTGTCTTCCTCCGGCCCGAGCAGAGATGGAGGACTACCGAAAAGCATCCCGATCAGGAGCCTGCCCCACATCCGGTTCGGAATCTTTGGCCGATGGGTGCCAATCCCGTCAGACCAATGATACGAATCCGCGAAACATCCGCCCGGCCAGCGCAACAGCGGCGGATTCAGGTTCTTGATCGCTTCCAAAACATCCAAACGGAACCCGCGGCTATCCTGCGGTGCCTTGGACCCGGGGTCCGCCACGAGGCCTCCCGTTACCTGCCGCCCCATATGCTCGATATTCTGGCCATAGATGCGTGGATCGATCGCATCCAGAACGATATTCGCCTTGACTCTTATGGAACTTAGAGGATTTGTCATGCAATCTCCTTTCTGGGCGAGTGCGGAAACAGAGCGAGGTTCTTCGGCCGCTGCCCAGCTCACCTCTGCTACCATGCCGCCGGCTGCGGGTGTCCCGATCAAAACTGGAACATCCGCAGCCGCATAAGGCCGGTGAAAACATAAAGAACCGCGGCAAACGGGCTGGTCGGTTTGGCCCCCTTCAGTTTCAAGACGAAGCGCAGGGAGAGAAATGCTTCGAATACGATTAGTAACAGCCAGAGCACCTGGGTGGGTCTAGATGTAAAAATACGGCGTTCGCGTTCCGGTTCTTTTTGGGTCGTCTGAACTTCTGAGACTGTATTGACTGTCACTTCGAACTCCTTTCTGAACTCGTTTGGAAACAGACCGAAGCTGAGCTCCCAACGAGAGTTCAGCTAAACGGAAATGGCGGCATAGAAACATGATCAGCGAAGCTCCGAGTACGAGAAAAAGGAAGAGAAACACTGCTGGCAGAAGACCTCGCTTTGGTTTCATGTTCATTCTTGTCCTTTGCTGACGTGGCCGGCGTCCGCCAGTCCCCTGCTGAACTCCTGATTCTGAGCCCCCTAGCGCCAAACCGCCAGAATGACACCGGCCACGCTGAGGGCCACCAGATGACCGCCGACGCGAATCAGGAAAAGCCTGAAGGGGATCTTCTCCCAAATCAACTCACCGACTTCGAGTGTCACTACGAACCCAATCCAGACCAGAACCCCCACGGCGATCCCGCCAAGCACGGTTGTAGCACCGGCGAGACTCACGATTACTGCCAGCGCCAGGGCGATCACCTGATGCCCGATGAAGCCGACGACCATCCACGGCGTAGTTGCCTTCATAGTTCCGCCCAGGCATTGCCGAACAGCTTCGGCATGAACCAGATCAGGTTCAGCACCATGTGCGCTAAACCAGCCACAAGTACTGCCAGTGGGTTGATAGCCAAGAAACCAGATGCCAGCAACATATCTCACCTCCTGTTTGTCATGCCTTTCATGAGGACGAAGATGTCGTGCCCGCTCGGTCGAAGACCGGCGTCAGCCTATTCGGATAGGCACTTATGTGCGGGCGCTCGGAGGGCCAGGCGCTTTCATCCCGGCGGACTCTCAGTCTCGTCAATCTGTACCGAGCGCAGATCAAAGCGGAGGTCTCTCAGCCTGGCAAGCAGTCCATAGAGGGCGGCCTGATCGGGCAACTCCCCGACGAGAACGGTCTCGTCGTCCGAAAGGGTGGTGATCATCAGACCTTCGAACCAGTCCGCCCACTTCTTCTCGATCACGCCTTTGACTCGGACCTCAGTGTGTAGCATGGCAGGCCTCCTGGGGGCGATGTGCTCGCCGGCTCCAGCCAGGCTTTTCACTCTCTCTTCCCGAAGAGCGGGCTGACAAGAAGGCTGGCGCCGAGCAGGATCTGGATCTGTCGCCTGACGAGCGGCTTTTCGGTGCTCTGGATGCTCTCCGCATAGTTTGCTTGCGCGTTCATACGGTAGTCTCCCCTTGTGTCTGTGGACTGCCGGCCAGCAGGGTGCTGGTCGGTCATCTTTGCCCACAGCATAGCACGCGGGGGAGAGGGATGTCATCACCCGCGGCGGGTGATGACGGGTGATTTTTGCGCAGGATGGGAGGGAGAATTCAGGCCAGAAGACCGGCGCTTCTGGCTCGGGTGATGGCCTCGCGGCGGTCGCGCGCGCCCAACTTGCCGTAGATGTTAGCAAGGTGCGTCTTGACCGTGTTTTCCGAGATACACAGCTTCTCGGCAATTTCCTGGTTCGTCAGGCTGCCGACGAGCAGACGAAGCACCTCGATCTCCCGATGGGTCAGGTTCTCTACCAACCCGGTGAGTGAGACAGCAAGGTTATCCTGGTGGGGCTGGGAGGCGGCTGCGAACGCCCGCAACAGACGACGGACATAGACAGGCGCGATATTGCGAGCCAACGCCTGGTCGAGCAGCACAGCCATCGGTTCACCCAGATCGAGGAAGGTGCGCATGTAGCCTTCCGGTTCAGCCAGCGTCAAAGCTTCGGCCAGCAGCTCAAGCGCTCGGTCGGGCGTGGCGGCCGCCAGGGCTTGGACGGCGCGCACCTGTGGCAGATAGACGTTCCAGCCCAGGCCCGAAGCGATTTCATAGAGCGCCGCCAGTTGCTCGGCCGCGGCCGCCCATTTGCCCTGGGCAAGCAGCGCGCGGGCCTGCGCTCGCCCCAGGGGCAGGTAGTCGGGAATAGCGTGCGCATCCTGGGGCGACGGGACCTCTTCTGCGGCCAGCGCTGCGGCATTCACGTCCCCCTGGGCGAGCGCGACCAGGATACGGGCGGCCAGACAATACAGGCGGCCCGCCGGGGAACACGCTGAGTGTTGCAACTTTTGAGCGGCCAACTGCAGCGCTTCGCGCGCCGCGGTCGCCCGTCCTTGCGCCTGCCGGATGATGGCCAGCGCGGCGAAGCCGACAGCCTGCAATTCATCACAGCCGCCACCCCGGTTGCTCAGCTTGATGCCTTCGGCGGTCCAGGCCGCCGCGGTCTCCAGCTCGTTCCATTCGTGATACAGCCAGCCCAGGTCGTAGTAGGCCAGCGCGCCGATCGGCAACTGCAAGCCCTGTCGAATGATCTCCTCGCCGGTTGTGGCCGCCTGATGCAGCTTGCCGCGCGCGAGCTGGATTCTGTTGAGGAAGATCGAGGCTGTCAGCCAGGCGTAGGTATCCCCTGAGTTGTAACCGGCGCTTTGCGCGTCAGAGAGCATCTCCTGGGTTTCTGCCAGATATCCCTTGTACCAGCGAGCCATGCCCAGGTTGAGCAGGATGAGCGCGCGTTCCGGCAGGCGGTCTGGCGCCAACAGGCCCAAAGGCGCATCGAAGAACACACCGGCCTGGTTCAGGTAAGACTCAGCAGCCTCGGTCTGCCCATTCAGCATCAACGGCCAGGCATATTCACAGCACAGACGCGGGCTGCCGCGCACGATGGGTTCGGGAAAGGCTCGGAACCAGCCCAGCAGAGTCATCAGCTCCCCACGTTCGAGCAATTCGCTGCTGGTCCCCCCCAGGATGAACTCGGCCGCGGCGTCCCAGTCCGACGCGGCCAGGGCATGACGGATGGCATCGGGCAGGAAGCCATGTGCGGCGTACCATTGGCTGGCCCGCCGATGCAGGTCCGGTATCTGGGCGGCTTTCTCCGCGTGCAGGCGATGACGCAGCACATCGGCAAACAAGTGATGATAGCGATACCAGATCCTTGAATCATCGAGGGGCACGACAAACAGATTGGCCTGCTCCAGGGAGACCAGCATGTCCTGGCTGTTCTCCGTTTCGGCCACGGCGCTGCAAAGGGAAGCGGTGAGCCGGTCCAGGATCGCAGTGCTCAACAGGAAATCCTGGATGGCGCGGGGTTGCCGGTTAATCACTTCCTCGATCAGGTAATCCAGGATGTAGCGTTGGCTGCCAGCAAGGTTGCGCAGCCACTCCTGCACGTCGCCGTGACCGGGGAGGGTGAGAGCGGCCAGTTGCAGCCCGGCGATCCAACCTTCCGCACGGGCGTGCAGAGCAGCCATATCGGCAGCGGACAATTCCCGACGCACGGCGCAGCGGAAGAACTCGGTGGCTTCGGCCGGCGTGAATTCCAGGTCGGCCTGGCGGATCTCCACGATGTGTCCGCGCGCGCGCAGGCGCGCCAGGGGCAGCGGGGGGTCTTCGCGGCTGGCGATGACGAGGTGGAACTGCGCCGGCCGATGTTCGAGGAGAAAGGTCAACTGCTGATGGACGGGCAGCGCCGAAACGAGGTGATAGTCGTCAAGCACCAGGACAAGAGGTCGTGACCGCGTTTCGATGTCATTGATCAGGGTAGTCAGAAGGCGCTCGGGCGTCATCTGCGAGGAGGGTTGCGCTACCTCGCCGGCGGTCTGGCCGATAGCGGGATCAACGGATCGCAGGGCGGCCAGCAGATAGGCGAGGAAATGAGCCGGATCACTGTCGCCTTCATCGAGGCTCAACCAGGCGACATCGGATGGTGCGTCCTTGAGATTCTTTAGCCGCCGCAGCCACGCCGCGACCAGAGTGGTCTTCCCGAAGCCTGCCGGGGCAGAAACCAGTCCAAGTCCTCGCTCCGCCCGTAGCGTATCATCCAGTCGCTCGATCAGCCGCGGCCGAGGCACCAGGTCGGGTCGCAGCGGCGGAATGGATAGTTTGGTAGACAGAAGGGGCGTGCCCATTTCGTCACCTCATCTGGACGCTCACGTCTCTTATCGAAGATCGGCGCGCCGACGGCCGCTTCCGGATAGCGTTACGCGGGTGGCATCCGCGTAGGCCTTCCGGCTCAAGCGCCGGCGGGCCGGTCGCCGGGGTAGATTACCGTCAGGTGGTCAAGCGCTACCGGTGTATCGGCCAACGCTTCTTCCAGACGTGATAGAGCATCGCGCAGATAGAGAGTTTGTTCAAACATGGTGGTCCCATTATAATCGTTTTCGGCTGATTGAACACTTTACTGTTGGCTGATTGTGAGTTTTGGTCTCGGCTGATTGAAACCTTTGCGTGAGGGTAGGAACCTGCACATCCTGTAGTTCGCAAGGAAAGGCAAGCTCTGACGGCGGCTGTCTTCATCGGGAACGTCTGTTTTTTTTCTGTGCCAGGCCTTTATGATAACATGGCAGGGTCGTCTCTTCGTCAAACACCAAGGAGTTGCACCATGTCAGATCTGTGGTTATCTCTACCCGATGCGCCGGCGATTCCTGGCTTGACCTTTCGCACCTTCCGCGGGCCGGAGGACTTCCCCGGCATGGTCGTCGTGTATGACGCGTGCCGGCCGGTGGATGGTTATGAATGGCCGACAACGGCCGAGGACCTGGCGCGGACGTTTGCGCACCTGGAGCACTGCGACCCGTACCACGACATGATCTTCGCCGAAATCGCCGGCGAGACGATCGGTTACGGCCGCGGGAGCTGGTACCGCCAGCCAGATGGCGCCTTTTTACACGATCTGACCGGGCACGTCACGCCGGCCTGGCGCCGCCGCGGGATTGGCCGTACAATCCTGCGCTGGACGGAAGAACGGCAGCGCCAGGTGGCCAGCGCACAGCCGGAATCTGGTCCGCACCTGTTCCAGCTGTCGACGCAAGACACCGAGCAGGGCATGGCCGAGCTGCTGTTGAGCGAGGGCTATACGATCGTGCGCCGCTGGTACCGGATGACGCGACCGCTGGCGGGTGAGATCCCCGACGCGGCCCTGCCCGATGGGCTCGAAGTGCGGCCGGTGACACCTGACCAGTATCGCCAGATTTGGGACGCCGATCTCGACGCCTTTCGCGATGCCTGGGGCTTCGCCGAGCCGCCGGCCGAAGCGTATGCGGAGTGGCTCGAGGACCCGGTGATCATGACGCCGGCGCTGTGGCAGATCGCCTGGGATGGCGACCAGGTGGCGGGCCAGGTGCGTAACTTCATCAACCACCAGGAGAATGCCGAGCAGGGGCGTCTGCGCGGCTATACGGAGTTCATCACCGTCCGCAAGCCGTGGCGGCGCCG
>JALOOE010000275.1 GCA_025454565.1 Anaerolineae bacterium | reverse complement strand
CAGCGATGCCCTGCCTCAGCCGCGCCAGGTTGGTCGTGAAGAAGTCGTCCCCCACCACCTCGATGCCCAGCTCGCGCGTGGCGATGGCATGCCCCTCGATATCATCTTCGTTGAGCGGATCTTCGAGCGAGACGATGGGATAATGGCTCACGAAATCCAGGAGTAGCGCGATCAGCTCGTCACGCGTCTTCTCGCCGGGCGAGAAGAGGCCCACATAGCGGTCGATGTCCCGCTCGTAGTAGCAGTCGGCCGCCACATCGAAATAGATGCCGACCCGCCCCTCGTAGCCGCAGGCCGCAATGCTCTCCGCCATGATCTCGAGCAGCTCGCGGTCGGCGTCGATCACCCCCGCCAGGCCCGTGCTGTGATAGGCCGGCGAATACTTGTCGGGATAACGCGCCCGCAGCAGCCGCTTGGTCTGCTCCGCGCAGCGCCAGCTCCAATAGAGCGCCTCGGCGTAGCCGCCCGCGCCGTAGGCCGCGAACTCGTAGCTCGGCTTGAACCAGCGCGAGCTGCCCGGATCGCGGTACCGGCCGCCCGCGCCGATGCCGACGATCGGGATCGGCAGGGTGCAGGCGTTGACCCCGCCGATGGCGCGGTAGAGGGGCAATCCGGCGCTCGCGGCGGCCGCCTTCAGCACGGCCAGCGAGACGCCGACGATGGCGTTCGCGCCCAACCGGGCTTTGTTCGGTGTGCCGTCGAGCTCGCACATCAGCCGGTCGATCTCGAGCTGCTGCGCCACATCCATCCCGCGGAGCGCCGGCGCGATCACCTCATTGATCGCAGCCGCGGCTTTGCGCACCCCCAGCCCGTTGTACCGCTCCCCGCCGTCGAGCAGGAACGCCGCCTCATAGGTGCCCGTGGATACGCCCGACTCCGGCGTCGACACCCCCTGGCTGCCGCCGTCGGTAGTCACCGTCACTTCGAGAGAGAGCACCCCGCGCTGGGCGATGATCTCCCTGGCCTTGATGCTGCGGATGGTATCTGCCATGATTCCCCCGTCACTAACGTTGAAGGTGCGAAGGTTGAAGGTTGAAGGTTCAAGGTAACCTTCAACCTTCAACCTTGAACCTTCAACCTTCAACCTTGAACCTTCCACCCCGCCCCGTCAACCGATGCTCACCCGCGACCCGGTCGCCGTCTTCACCACATCGATGCGCGCCGGGAAGATGTCCTTCAACTCCTCGATGTGGGTGATCACGATGATGCGCTCGAAGTCGTGCTGGATCGAGTTGATCGCCTCGATGACCAGCGACCGGCCCTGCGCGTCCTGCGAGCCGAAGCCCTCGTCGATCACCAGCGTCTGAAGCTGCGCGCCGGCGCGCCGCGCCAGCAACTTGCTGATGGCGATGCGCAGCGCCAGGTTGGCGCGAAAGCTCTCGCCGCCCGAATACATTTCGTATGGCCGTGCGCCCAACTCGTCGGAGATGACGATGTCCAGCGTCTCGGCCACGCCGCCGGTGACCTTCTCGCGCTGAGTCTCCAGGCGCAGGCTCATGCGGCCCTCGGTCATGCGGCCCAGCAGCCGGACCTCGGGGATGGCGCTCTCGATGATCATCGCCTGCAAGCCCTTCTTGCCGAACGCCTCCCGAAGCTGGGTGTAGACGCCGATCTCGGCGTTGAGACCATCCAGATCGGCGGCGAGCTTGCCGCGGCGCTCGGCCAGCGCATCGAGCGCGCTGAGTTGCTGCATCGCCGCGCCTTCGTTCTGGCGCGCGCGGCGTTCCGTCGCCGCGGTCGCTTCCACCGTCGCAGTCGCCCGGTCGAGGCCGGCCTGCAGCCGCGGCAGATCGGCCACGGCCGCGGACAGCCGGGCGACCTCGGCGCGGTCCGCGGAGAGATCAGCCTCGCGGCGGGCAAGCTGCGCTGCGAGATCGACGACGCGGGCACGCGCCTCGCTCTCGCCGTCCAGCGCAGGAAGCAGTTGTCGCTGATAGCGCGCATCGCAGGGGGCCAGCCGCTCCAATTCCTTCCGCACCCGTTCATGAGCGGCCGCGTCGTAGCCGATTTGGGCGGACTCCGCTTGCAGACGCGCCAGGTCGGCGCGCTCGGCCGGCGCATACGCCTCGGCGGCCAATCGCTCGGCCAGGCGCGCCATCTGCTCGGCCACGTGCACTTGCTCCTCAGCGGCGGCCTGCGCGTCGGCGACCGCGGTTTCGGCCTGGGCGGCCTGGCGCTGCCGGGCGTCACGGGTGCGCAGTTGGCGGGCCAGATCGGCGTCCTCGGTCTCCAGCTCGGCCCGCCGCCCGGCGAGCGCGGTCATCATGTCGCGATCGACGCGGTACTGATCGAGCAGTTGCGTCCGCTCGGCCTCCAGGTCGGTCAGCATCCGGTCGCGGTGGGCCGGCGCCAACGGCTGCCCGCACAGCGGACACGCGGCCGCCGCGCTTGCCTGCATCATCTCCATCTTCTCGCGCACGGCCTGACCTTCCACCTTCAACCTGTCACTTTCCACCTTCAACGCCGCCGACCGCTCGACGACCTCGCGCAGCTCGGCCGCCAGCCCATCGCGGCGCGCCTCGAGCTCGTTGAAGTGCGCCAGCGCCGTGCGCGCCTGCGCCAGGTTGATCGCCTGCTCCTGCCCCGCGGCGACCTTGCGGCCAAGCTCGGCATGGCGGTCGGACAGGCGCTTCTGCTCCGACTCCAGCATCAAACGCGCCTGACCGACCGCCAGCTTGGCCCGGTTGACCTGCTCCTGGAGCTGCGTGTGGCGCAGCAGCCGGGCATTCCACGCGCCGTCATCGCCGCGAGCAGCCTGGAGCGCCGCCCACCCGGCCTCGATCGCGTCGCGCTGGCCCAGCACCGCCTCGATCTGCGCCAGCCGGGTCTTGGCAGCCTCGAGCTGTTGCCTGCCTGCATTCAACTCCTGCTCGGCGCGGCCCAGGCGGTTGCGCAGATCGGCGAGCTGGTTCGCCTGGCCGCGCAACCCCTCGACTTGCGACCGGCAGCCCGCCTGCTCGGCTTCCGCCAGCCGCAGCGCATCCACCGCGGCTAACGCGGCCGCGCGCGCCGCGCTGAGCTGCGCCTGATAGTCGGCGCGGCGCGCCAGGTCGCGCTCGATGGCCCGGATCTCCCCCTCGATCAGCCCGGCCCGCTCCTTGCGCGTTTGGGCCTCCGCTTTGGCGCGCTCCTCGTAGAGGTCATAGCGGCTCAAGCCGAGGATATCGGCCAGGATTTGCTTGCGCTCGCTGGCCGTCTTGACGGTGAAGGAATCAGCGCGGCCCTGGAGGAGGAAGGAGGAATTGATGAAGGTATCGTAGTCGAGCCGCAGCGTGCGGATGATCTGCGCCTGCCGTTCGAGCAGGCCGCCGTCGTCCAGCACCTGCCAATCCTCACTCTTGACATCCCACACATAAAAGTGCAGATCGCTCTGCCCGCGCCCCTTCTTGCTGCGCTGCCGCCACACGCGATAGCGCTGCCCGGCCAGGCCGAACTCGAACTCCACCCACATCTCGGTCTCGCCGAGCGTGATCAGCTCGTCGTCGCGGCGGGCGCGCGCCTTGCCCCACAGCGCCCACGTGATCGCATCGAGCAGCGTCGATTTGCCGTGGCCGTTGTCGCCGGTCAGACAGGCCAGGTGGATGCCGGAGAAGTCGAGACTCTGCTCCTCGCGGTAGCACATGAAGTTGCGGAGACGAAGTTTGAGTGGGATCATAAGACACCGGTGTCAGGGATCAGGAATCAGGAGCCAGGGGCCAAAAACGATACCTGTCAGCCCTCCGACCTCGCGCCAGGTTCAGGTATCCCCAATCTGTTACAGATCTTTTCCGCTTCATACACGACCAACGGCTCGCGAATAGCCTCGGCCGGGACACCGCGCAGCCCCTCTTCCAGCCGGTCTTCGAGAATCAGCTTGATCGCCTCTCTTAAGCTCTCCCGACACTCCTCAAGCGTCTCTCCCTGCCCGTTGGCCCCAGGCACCTCGGGGCAGTAGCCGACATAGTACTTCTCGCCTTTCTCGTAAATCGCTGTAAACTGAGCATGCATGTCGTATCCCTCACTCGACTTCACTGCCACCCGCATCAGAATCGCGCCATACCAGCGACATCAGGCTTGTTGCCGATCGATCGCGAGACCGCCGGCTTCTCGGCAATGCTGTACGGCTGCGCCAGCACCTCGACCGGGATGCCAAGACCGGCACCTTTATGCGCGGCCTGTGGGATCGCCATCCACAGGTCGGCTATCCCCTCGAATAGCCCACAGGAAAGGCAATGCTTTGGTGATCCTGACGCCGCGGTGACTGCCCCTCAGGATATCGAAATGAGGATCGTAGGTGACCAGATAGTCCGCTTGTCCCGCCACGGCGCACGCCAGGACGTGGTCATCGTCAGGATCATTCACTACCACGGGGAGCAGCGCTTCCGCCGGTACCTCGACCCATTCCGCCAGGCGGCTGATCGCGATCAGAAGCTCATGAACCTGCTGTTGGCTCACGCCACGGGCCTGCAGCTTCTCAACCAATTCGATCAGCAACGCCTGGCTGATGAGCAGCGTGAATTCATCAGCCAACCAGCGGCGCAGCAATTCCTGCGTAGGGCTCGTGGGGTTCCGACTGAGCAAGGCTGACACAAAGACGTTCGTGTCGAAGACCGCGCTCAAGCGTTCAGTCACCGATCCAATCCCCATCGAAAGCGGCGTCCCGCTCGCGCGCCTGCTGCCGCATCTCTTCTGCCAACGCTGCGAAGCGCGCGGCGATCTCCGCCCGCGGCACGTCGCTGAGCAATGCAGCCTGCCGTCGCGCTGCCCCTACGATCTCAGCCGGCGACAGTTGAGACGGGTGCGCAGGTGGCTGTCGCTGCCGCAATTGCGTCACGAACTGGGCCGCGACGAAGACGTCCTCGGCCGGCAACTGCGCGAGCTGCAACGCCACGCGCCCGATCGTCGCTTGGAGTGCGATGCCGGCTTGGCTCTGGCCGCCGGCATCGTAAAGTGCGGCGCCCTCCCCGACCCGACCAGATCGCTCGGGCAGCGTCCCGGTCGCGACCGGGACTATCGGTTGCAGCAACGCATCAAGCGCAGCACGCGGTACACGAATCCGCCGTCCGATCCGCACGGCGGCCAACTTGCCCGCCCGGATGTAGCGGCGGATGGTGATTTCGTGCAACTGCGTGATCTGCGCAACTTCCTGGATGCTCAGCAACTCGGCCATTGGAAGCCCCGTCAGTGATCCTGAATGATCTTAAGTATACAGAAGCGATCAGACGCTGTCAAACTGGAATGTGGTACACTCACCGCCCTGCACTCAGAACCCCTGCAACTGGCTCAGATCGGCAACCCCGTCGGGCAACGCCGCGATGCGCTGCACCAGCGCCAGCCGCGCCTGCCGCACCGCCGGATCCTCGGCCATCACCAGCACATCGGTGAAGAAACGGTTGATCGGCGCTTGCAGATCGCGCAGGATCTCGCCAAGCAACGCAACGGATCGATTCGCCGATTCGCTGATTCGCCGATTCGCTGATTCGCTCGCCTCATACAACCCCGCCGTCGCCGGCTCGGTGTAGTGCTCCGGCGCCAACGGATACGTCTCAGGCAGGCTGCGGACGATACGCTTGCAGCGCGCGTACGCGGTGAACGCGTCGGCCCAAGCGGGCGTCTTGACCAGCTCGGCCAGGTCACGCGCGGTGACCGCGGCGCGGTACGGATCGCAGGCGCGCTCGGCGAGCGCGGCCGCAACCACGTCGTGCGGCAGCCCCTGGTCGCGCCCCGCGGCGCGGGACTCCGCTTCGCTGCGCAGCCAACCATAGAGCCGGTCGCGGATGAAAGTCAACACGTCGGCCAACACGGCGTCGCTGACGGGCACGGGCATGGCCGCGGCAACCGCCTTCAGGCTGGGCCGCAGGTCGAACGGCTGCTGGCAGCCGACCAGCGCGCCGACCAGCCCCAACGCGTCGCGGCGCAGCCCGAACGGATCGGCGGACGCGGTGGGCGCCAGGCCCACGGCGAACAGGCCGACCAGCGAATCGAGCCGGTTGGCGATCCCCAGGAGCAGGCCCGGCCGGGATGCCGGCATGGCATCGCCCTGGAAACGCGGCAGATAGTGCTCGTAGATGGCGACCGCCACCGCGTCCGGCTCGCCGGAGATGCGGGCGTATTCGCGGCCCATGATGCCCTGCAGCGAGGTCAGCTCGACGACCATCTGCGTCGCCAGATCGCTCTTGAAAAGCGCGGCCGCGCGCTGGGCGATGGCGCGGTCGCC
>JALOOE010000274.1 GCA_025454565.1 Anaerolineae bacterium | reverse complement strand
TCGGTCCAGCCGGCCAGGAACCCCAGGAACGCGGTCACTGCCAGGGCAGGGGTTGCCAGCGGCAGGATGATGCGGACGAAAGTCTGGTTGATCGAGGCGCCATCGATGCGCGCCGCCTCTTCCAGATCGCGTGGGATAGTGTCCAGATAGCCCTTCAGATTCCAGATCGCAAACGGCAGTGCGCCCGAGATGATAGCCAAACCGACGCCATAGAGCGAATTGCGGAGCGTATCGGCCATGCCGGGCCCGATCTTGATCTTGTTGAGCAGCACGTACAGCGGCGCGATTGAGCCGATCGCCGGCATCATGAGCACCGCCAGCACGGCCACCATGAGTATCTTCAGGCCGCGGATCTTGAAGCGCGAGAAGACGTAGGCCGCGCTGACGCCAATCGCCACGGAGAAGATCGCGGTGCCGGTCGCCAGCTTGAATGAATTGAGGGCCAAATTGGTGAACGAGATCTTGTTGTTGGTGGGCTGGTCCATCACCCGCTTGAAGGCATCCAGCGATGCGCCGGGCGGGATCAGGCGCAGCTCTGTGGGGCGCGAGATGCCGCGCGGGTCTAGTGAGAGGCTCACGATCCACAAGATCGGGAAAAGCACGGTGAAGGTGATGAATAGCAGGATGATCTGATAGATGATCTGCTTTCGATACGGCAGCACCGGGCTTGGCCGCTTTCGATGTACGGTTTGGCTCGTCGGCGTGGCAGGCGTGGTGAGTGAAGTAGACATCAGGCAGCCCCTTCTGTCGCTTTGGTGATGCGGTTCGTAGCCAACGTCAGGATCAGCAGTACAAAGAAGATGATCACACTGAAGGCCGCCGCGACGCCATATAGACGGTTTTCGTTGACCAGGCGATAGGCGGTCGTCACGAGGATCTCCGTCTGGCGCAGCGGGCCGCCGCTTGAAAGCAGGTAGATGAGATTGAACAGATTGAACGTGGTGATCATGCCGAGCACGGCGGCCGGGATGATCGCGGGCTTCAAAAGCGGCACCGTAATCGCAAAGAACTGCTGTCGCCCGTTGGCGCCGTCGATCGAAGCCGCTTCGTACAAATCGCCGGGGATGCTTTGCAGCGCGCCGGTGGCGACAATACACATGAACGGCCAGCCCAACCACGAATTCGCGAGCAGCAGGGCAAAATAGGAGAGCGGCAGGCCAAGCAATGGGATCGGCGGGTCCACCTGGTCGAGCCACCGCCACGTCACCGCGCCTCCACCAACGAGTTGGCTGACGCTGCTGAGCATCTGATTGATCGCGCCGAAGTCAGGGTCGAACATATTGCGCCAAACCACCGCGACGACGAGCGAGGGGATGACGATCGGCAAGACGTAGATGGCCCGATAGATGCTTCTGAACCATAAGCCCTTGGTGTTCAGCACCACCGCGATCAACACGCCGACTACAACGTGGATGGGAACGTTGGTGAGTGTCCAGATCAGATTAAAGGCGAGGATCCTCCAAAAATTGAAGTTGGCAATCGCGACCGGCAGGCTGCCCGTGAAGATCTGACGGTAGTTATCGAGGAAGCCCCAGGTGCATTCGCCCTTCATGTTGGTCTGGCATGCTTCGCTCTGATCCGCCCGATTGGGCAAGGGGGAGTCCACGCGCAGGTTAGTGATGCCATAATCCGTGGTCGACATCCAGACCTGATAAAACAGGGGGTAGAACGTGATGAGGCCCATCACCAGGAATGCGGGGATCAGATACAGCCAGGCTGTGCGGGAGCTTGATGTGCGTGTCCACCATCGAGAGAAGCCCCCCGGAGATTTGGTTTCAGTGGAGCTGGCAGCCATGTCTCGGTTCCTTTCAAATGAAAGAAGCGCTATGGCACGATGTGACACCTGCCAATCTGGGGAGCGCCGCGCTATGCGGCGCTCCCCAAGCTCAATCAGCTCATACTACTTGCCGTTGGCCTTATTCATGGCCGCGCAAGCTTCCTTCACCGCATCCGCGGGGGCGGACTTGCCTTCCATGACCTTGGTCACTGCATCGCCGAACGGCCCCCACCAGTTGCCGAATTCCTTGCTTTGCGGCCGCGGGTAACCGGCGGCTGCCGCATCGGCAAAGGCCTTCACCAGTGGATCGGCTGCTTTCACATCGGTGCGCACCATCGGGCTGCCGGCCACGTCGGTGTAGATCTGCGCGCCCTTGGGGCCGAAGAGGTACAGTGCAACCATGGCCGCCAGTTTCTGCTGTTCGGGCTTGCTGTTCGGGTTGATGTGCCAGTAATCGACACCGGCCAACGGGGTCGCGGCGCCCTTAGGGCCAGCCGGCATCGGCGCAACACCGAGCTTGTCACCCAGGTCCTTCTTGTAATCGCCGAGCGTCCACGGCCCGTTGATGATCATGTCAACCTGACCCTGGCGGAACAGCGTATCGGCCTTGCCGCCATCGGTCTGGAAGGACGCGCCCGCGGCCTTCAGATCGGCCATGAACTTCAGCGCATCGGCGAAGCCGCCCTGATCGGCGACGCACTTGCCGGTATCATCCATCAGCTTGCCGCCGAACGCGCCGGTCAGCCAGCCGAAGTTATGGTAGTTGTTCTGGTTGATAGCGATCTTCTTGCCGCTCTTGGCCAGCGCCAGCAGCTCGTCGGTCGTCTTTGGGGGATTGGGCACCGTGCTCTTGTTGTAATACAGTGCCACGGCCTTGATGATGCCCGGCACGCCGTACAGCTTGCCATCGATCGTTGCGCCCGCGAACGAGGACGGCGCGAAGCCGTCGGTCTGACCCTTGATCAGGTCATCCACCGGGGCCAGCAGCTTGGCGCGCACCTGGTTGCCGGTGTTGTCGTTCGGCACGGTATACATGTCGGGGCCGCCGCCGGCTGCAACTTCAGTCTCCCACTTGTTGAAGACCTGGTCGAACGGGATCTGCAGCACATCGACCTTCACATCGGGGTTTTCTTTCTTGAAGGCATCGAGGGCTTGTGTCAGGGCCTTCTCTTCCGCGCTGCCGGTGCCGTAGGCGTGCCACAACGTGACCGTGCCCTTCGCAGCAGAAGCCGCGGGCGCGGCCGCTTTCGTGGGCTCGGCAGCTTTGGTTGGTTCAGGGGCCTTCGTCGCGGCAGCGGGGGCCTTGGTCGCTTCCGGGGCCTTGGTCGGTTCGGGCGCTTTGGTGGGAGCAGCTTGTGCGGCCGGGGCCTTGGTGGGCTCGGGCGCTTTGGTGGGGGTCGCCGGTGCAGCGCAGGCGGATGCCACGATGCTCAGGACGACGAGCATGGATAGGACGACAAACAGACGCTTCATGGTGCCTCTCTCTCCTTGGTGACTAATACACATTGTATCAATCGACTGAACGTCATTGACGAACTGCATTTGCCTGCTTCCCCAATCTCCTTTCGCGCCATGTATGGCGCACAGTGGACATCAGCTCAACATTCACTCGACGTTGACGCTACGCGTCATTATATGCTTTTCTTCCGCGTAAGCAAATTATAGCGGCTCTTACATGCACACAATGTGATGCAGCCTACGCTTGCGGAAAAACGTGCTGCGCCATGCTGTAGGGGTTCGGCCAAACTACGACTGGCACCGCGGGCAGAAATGCGTCCCGCGTTGGGTGACACGGATGCGCTCGATGGATGCGCCGCAACGCGCACAGGGCTGCCCGGTCTGCTGATAAACGCGCAGGTGGTTCTGATACGCGCCGTCTTGGCCGTAGGGGGTGCGGTAATCGCGCAGCAAAGTGCCGCGCGCGTCGATCGATTCCTGAAGTACCGCTCGGATCGCGTCTCGCAGTCGGACGATCTCGTCGCCGGTCAGGCTGGCGGCCGGACGCAGCGGATGAATGCCCGCCATGAAGAGCGCCTCGTCGGCATAGATGTTACCCACGCCGGCGACCACTGTCTGGTCCAGCAGCAGCGCCTTGATCGCTACTCGCCGCGTCTGCAGCCGCTCGGTCAGCGCTTCGGGGGTGAATGTCCAATCGAGCGGCTCCGGCCCCAGCTTCCCCACCACTTGCTCGATCGCATCCACCAGCCAGATACGGCCGAATTTGCGCGCATCGGTGAACGTCAGGTGGCGTCCATCCGCCAGATCGAACGCCGCGCGCAGGTGCGGATCGCTCAATAGCGGGCTGTCGTCCGCCACGACGGCCAACTGACCCGTCATGCGCAGGTGAATGATCAGCGTCTGCCCCGAATCGAGGTGCACCAGCAGGTATTTCCCGCGGCGGCCGATGGCGATCACTTCCCGGCCCACGATCTGTGCATCGAGCAGCTCGGCGTCGGGTGCCGCCAACGTGCGCGGCCAATGGATGTGCGCCGCGGCGAAGCGGCTGCCGATCAACTGGGGCCGCAGGTCGGCGGCTACGGTTTCAACTTCGGGGAGTTCGGGCATGGATCAGATCTCCTGGAATGCAAAATGCGACGCAAGCAAGTTGCGTCGCATTCACGCCGATTCGGATCGACTGCCGATCAGGGCCGGATGCTGTCGACCGTTGCGCCTGCCGGCAGCGTTTGCAGCGGGATCGCTTTGCCGTCCACTGCCTGGATGGTCCACTGCCGGGTGTCACCCTGGCCGGCCTCTTGCCGCCCGGCGCGCCCACGAACAACTGGCCGCCGTCTTCATAGAGGAAGCGTGCGCTATCGGGCGACCAGCCGATGAAGCGGCCGCTCGCGATCGTCGCATAGAGTTGCGGATTCGTGTTGTCGGCTGCCGCCAAGTACACTTCCTTCGGACCGGCCGTTTCGCCCGTCAACCGCGTGTAGGCCAGGCGGGCGCCATTGGGTGACCAGAACACCTCTGATCCCTCCACTCGACCAGCCATCTGGGCTTCGCCATTGAGCGGCAAGCGGTAGAGGGTCAACGCGCTCGGCTGCCTCGCGTCGGGGATGGCCGCCCAAAAACCGCTGCTGTCTGGCAGCCAAGCGATCTGCCCGTCGATGCTGCGCGCGTCGGGCCGTGCGGGGAACCGCAGGACCGCGCGTTCGCCGCCACCATCAGCGCCGATGAGCCACAGGCCGCCCTCGCCCGCCTTCTCCGGCGCGAGCCGGAAAAACGCGATCTGTGCGCCGTTCGGAGCGATGATCGGCCGCGGCCGCGCATCGCCGCTCGCCAGCAGCTTTCGAGCCCCGGATGCGATGTCGACGGTCCACATCTCAAGCTGGGGCGCAGCATCCTGCGCAGCGGGTGTCAACTGGGTGGTCACCACGAGCACCCGCTTGCCGGGCAGCCAGCGCACATCCTGGACGCGACGCTCGCGATAACCCTGAGGAAGTCCGGCGCTCAAATCGCGCTCGGCCAGCAGCAGCCTCGCGTCGCCGCCGCTTAATGGCACGGCCCACACTTCGTTACCGTTCGCTTTGACCTGCCGATAGGCCACCCAGGCGCGGTCGCCGGAGATGACCGGCGCGGTCACGCTCTCGGCCTGCACTAGCGGGCGAACCCCGCTAGTGCGATCCAGCGCCCACAGGCCGCGTGCATCGGCATAGACCAGAGTGGCTTCCGCCGGGAGCTCGGATAGGGTGGCCGTAGAGACCACGGTCGATGTGACGCCACTCCTGCTGGCTGCGGCTGCCGCCAAACCGGGCTCCGAAGCGGTGCGAGCCACAGCCAGAGTCGCCGTCGGTGGTGCAGCCGCTGCCGCCAGGGCGACCGGTGCGGCCGTCGATCGATCCGTCGGCAGCGGCGTCGCCGGCGAAGCCGCGGCTGCGGCCGGCGGGCCGGGCTGATCGGCCTGCGCTTTGGCCGTCGAAGATTGTGCCTCGACGATCGCGGTTACTGCTTTCTCGGTGGGTTTTTCGGGAAGCCTCGCGGTCTGCGTTCCAGCGGCGAGCGGGGCGGCTGCGGGCGCAGGCGCTTTTGTCGCGGCCTGAGCTTGCGACGCCTGGGCTGTCATCGCGGCGCCCGAAGCGCCGGCAGCTTTCGAGGCTTGGACGGTATCTGTCGGTTCGACGCGCGCTATGACCGCGTCGGCGGTGGTCGCTGAAGGGGCGAATGCAGAAGCTTCGGGCGCTTCGGCGGCCGGCGCAGGAGCAGCCAAGCGCGCGATATCCTGCGACGGCTGCCAAGAAGGCTGGCGCAGTAAAACAGCAGCCATCACTGCAACCAGCGCGACCGCGCTGACCGCGGCAAGGCCGCGCGCCATCCCGCCGAACCACGTCGGCCCTCCGACCGGGGCCGGTCTGCGGAGGCCGACTTGTGCTTCCGAAAGGGTGAATGCGCGCGGCACCGGCACGCGTGGCAGCGCGTGCAACATCGTCACCGTCTGACGTAAGCTGACCAACTCGCTCTGGCAGGCGGGGCAGGTTCCCAGGTGCGTCTCCACGCGGCGCAGATCGTCCGGTTTCACCTGTCCGTCCAGATAGGCGGAGAGGAGCTCGCCGTCGATATGCGCGTCCTGAGAAGGTCCGAAAAGCGATCTGAAATTCATGATAACTTCGACTGAGCGCCAGGTGGTAAATTGGCAGGCTGGTAGATTGGTGGGTTGGGACACGGGATGAAGCATCCGCGTGTCAATGTTTCAATCTGCGAATCTGCCCACATAGCGCTGTTTCTGTGTCATTGACGATACTGGGAGGGCAATAGTTCCCCCTGCAACAACAAAAGCTCGCGTAGCCGTGCCCGCGCACGACTGAGACGCGACTTGACAGTGCCCAACGCGGTGTTCGTAGCGTCGGCGATCTCCTGGTAGTCCAATCCTTCGATGTCCGACAGGATCAACGCGATCCGCTGGTCGGGCGGCAGTTTCTGGATGGCGTCTTGGATCGCACCGGCCAACTCTTGCCTGACGACGTACGCTTCGGGCCGCTCGGCGGGATCGAGCCAACGGACATCGTGGTCAGGATCTTCATCTTCTTCGCTCTCCAGCGAGCTGGTCGGGCGACGCTTTTGGGCGCGCAATGAGTCGTAGCAAGTGTTGGTGATGATGCGCAGCAGCCACGCCTTGAAGGAGCCGCCGCGATACTGGTTCACCCGTTGGAAAGCCTTGATGAAGCCATCCTGCGTCGCATCCGACGCAGAGTCAGCGTCGCCGACGATGCGGTAGGCGACGTTGTAGGCCAGGCCCTGATAGTTAAGGATGATCTGATTGAAGGCCGGCAGATCGCCTCGCTGCGCCGCTGAGATCAGGGCTTGCTCATCGAAATCGGGGCGGCGTGAGGGACTCGCCGGAGCGCCGCCGTGAGCCGCGGTTGTCGCGCCCCAGCCGTCGCCGGCCGAACTCGCGACCAAAATGGCGCGCCACACGCGCGCCGCCATCAGGCCGAAGCCGGATCGGAATAGCGCAGGAGACGGCTTGAGCGCAGACGTCATCAGTCCACCGCAAGCCTGTGCCCGAATGAACTTGACGGGCTGTCCATTCTCAGGTATACTCTCTCATCGTGCTGGCCGAAGTGGCGGAACGGTAGACGCGACGGTCTCA
>JALOOE010000273.1 GCA_025454565.1 Anaerolineae bacterium | reverse complement strand
GTTGGCAACTTGCGCTACGTTCAGCCATCGTGTACCGCAAGTTGGCAACTTGCGCTACGTTCAGCCATCGTGTACCGCAAGTTGATAACTTGTGCTACGTTCAGCCATCGTGTACCGCAAGTTGGCAACTTGCGGTACGTTCAGCCGAACCGCCCCGTGATGTAATCCTCGGTGCGCTGGTCCTTGGGCTTCGTGAACAGCTCGCGCGTGGGGCCGTACTCGATCAGCGTGCCGGCGCGGTCGCTGTCCATCAGCAGAAACGCGGTGTAGTCCGAGGCGCGGGCCGCCTGCTGCATGTTGTGGGTCACGATGATGATCGTGTAGGCGACCGCCAGCGTGTGCATCAACTCCTCGATCTTCAGCGTCGCGATGGGATCGAGGGCCGACGCCGGCTCATCCATCAGGATGATTTCGGGCCGCACGGCGATGGCGCGCGCGATGCACAGGCGCTGCTGCTGGCCCCCGGAGAGCCCCAGACCGCTCTGGTGCAGCTTGTCCTTGACCTCGTCCCACAACGCCGCCTGGCGCAGCGATTGCTCGACGAGATCGTCCATGTTGCCGCGAAAACCGTTGATGCGCGCGCCCCACGCCACGTTCTCGTAGATGCTCTTCGGGAAGGGATTGGGCTTCTGAAACACCATGCCGATGCGCCGGCGCACTTCCACCGGATCGATCTCCGGAGCGTAGATGTTTTGCCCCTGGAAGTGGACTTCGCCGGTGGCGTGCGCGCTCGGGATCAGCTCGTTCATCCGATTGAACGCGCGCAGGAGTGTGCTCTTGCCGCACCCCGACGGCCCGATCAGCGCGGTGATCTGATGCCGCCGCACTTTCAGGCTGATATCCTTCACGGCGCGGAAAGCGCCGTAATAGACGTTGAGATCATGCGCCGCGATGGCGTAGGAGCCATTGAGCGATGCGGCGGCTTGCTGGCCGGAACCGGGCTGGCTGGAAACACCCATAACCTTCACACTCTCCTGGTATAGCGGTTGCGCAACAACACTGCAGCCGCATTCAAGGTCAATAACATGACAAGCAACACGATGATCGCCGCGGCGGCGATGTTGCGAAACTCGGCTTGCGGCCGCGAAGTCCACTGATAGATCTGGATGGGCAGCGTGGTAAACTTGGAAAATGGCCCGTTCGGATCCATCACGATATAAGTGGACGCGCCGATCACGACCAGCGGCGCCGTCTCGCCGATCGCACGCGAGATCGCCAGGATGTTGCCGGTCAGGATGCCGGGCAGGGCGCTCGGCAGCACGTGATACCAGATCGTCTGCCATCTGGTCGCGCCCAAACCATAGGAAGCCTGGCGCAGCGAGCGCGGCACCGCCCGGATCGCCTCCTGGCTGTTGATGATCAGCAGCGGCAAGATCAGGAGCGCCAGGGTGAGGCCGGCCGAAAGGATCGTCCGCCCGTTGGCTACGGTCGGATCGGTTACACCCAGCATCGCGCCGCTGGTGAGCGGCTCCAGCAGGCGGACGAAGATCGCCAATCCCAACATGCCATAGATGATCGAGGGAACGCCCGCCAGATTGGTGATGTTCGTCCGGATGAGGCGCGTCAACCGCGTATCGGCCGCGTACTCCTCCAAATAGATCGCCGCGCCTACACCGAGGGGAAACGCCACCACCAGCGTGATCAGGATCGTCCACAGCGAGCCGAGGATCGCCGTGCGCACGCCCGCCAGCTCCGCCGAGCTCGCCTGCGCATTGACGATGAACGAAGGCCGCAGCCAAGTGCGGAAGACCAGCCTGGCATTGGGATGTTCCCTGGCGACCTCGGCCTCGATGGTTCGGCGATCGAAAATCGACTCGATCAGCGACCAACTCCCCACCAGATTCGGCTGCACCACCCGTTCCATCGTCAACGCGTAGAGGTTGTCTCGCGACCGTTCGGCGAACGGCTGCTCGCTCTCGTAGCGACGCATGACGCCCGCTGAGAGATTTTGCTGCAGGATCGCCGTAAGCTGCGCGCTGTCGAGTTGTTCGAGCGGCACGCCCGCCACGGCCAGGGTCGCAGGGTCGATCTTGTTCTCGATAGCCACGAAGCCGAACGATTGCACAATGACCGTATACAACAACGCCATCAGCGCGATGATGCCAATGACGGTTGCGCTCAGGAAGAACAGGAACCACACTCGCCCTACGCGATGACGCTTGGGCAGTTGCGCGGCGAACTCCCCCGCTCCACCATTCGCTGATTCGCCCATTCGCTGATTTCCCGTGTCGCTCACTCATACACCTCGCGAAAACGCCGCACGACCCGCTGGCTGACAACGTTCAGCAGCAGAGTAATCAGGAACAACATCAAACCGATGGCGAAGAGACTGTCATAGTCGATGGAATCGTAGCTCAGATCGCCGCCGCTGATGCGGACGATGTGCCCCGTCATGGTCTCAGCCGCCCGAAACGGGTTCAGGGTGAAGTTGGGGCCGGCGCCGGCTGCGATCGCCACCACCATCGTCTCGCCGAACGCGCGCGATACCGCCACGATACAGGCGGCCGCGATGCCCGACAAGGCGGCGGGCAGCACGACCTTGAGCGCCGTCTCCAGCTTCGTCGCGCCCAGACCGTAGGCGGCCTCGCGCAGCGAGCGGGGCACCGCGCTCAACGCGTCCTCGCTCATCGAACTGACCAGCGGCAAGATCAGGATGCCGATGACGATGCCGGCCGAGGCTGTGTTGTAGATCTCAACCGTGCCATCCCCGAAAATCGAGCGCAGCATCGGCGTCATGAAGGTCAGCGCGAAATAACCGTAGACCACCGTCGGGATCCCGGCCAGCACTTCCATGATCGGCTTGATCGTCCCGCGCGCCGTGGGCGACGCATACTCGCTCAGGTAGAGCGCCACCGCCAGACCGAGGGGCAGCGCCACCGCCACGGCGATGACGCTCGTGACCAGCGTCGCCGTCACCAGCGGCCAGATGCCGAAGTTGCCGATCGCCGGCTGCCACTTTGTGGTCGTAAAGAACTCCCACGCTGAGACTTCCGGCTTGGCGAAGAAGAGCAGCGCTTCACGACCCAGGACGAACACAATGCCCAATGTGGTCAAGATCGACACGACACCGCAGAAGAACAGGAACGCCTGGACCAGGCTTTCGCCGAGCCGGCGTTTGTGGCGCATGTCGGACGTTCCCGAGGCCGTGAATACGAACCCTCTGAGCGCGTCCTGGGGCTTGACAGGCATTTCACTTTGCATCGATTTCCTCACAACTCAGGATGCCGGTTCCTCTTTAAGAACCGCCGTTTTCAGCCAGTCCAGGATTCGCGCCTCGATCTGATCCCGCACGCGGCGAAATGCCGCAAGCTTCGCTTCGTCGCTGCCGCCGGCTGCCGCAGGGTCATCAAACGGCCAGTAGAGGCGCGTCGCAATACCGGGAAAGATGGGACAGCGCTCCTCGGCGTTGCCGCACACGGTGATGATGGTCCCAAAGTGCGTCTTGCCCAGGAACTCAAACACGTCTTTCGAGCGATGCCCCGCCAGGTCGTAGCCTTGCTCAGCCATCACCTGGCGCGTGAACGGGTTGATCCCCTTCGGCTCCAACCCGGCGCTGAAAACCTCGAACCACTCGCCGCCATGCCTTCTGAGAAACGCCTCAGCCATCTGGCTGCGCGCCGAGTTGCCCGTGCAGATGAACAAAACTCGTGATTTTTGCATGCTTCTTCCAAAGCCCCCGTTCTGGCTCAGTCGGAGACCGGCCAGAGCAGGAAGGCACGGAAAGCACGGAGAAAGAACAGACCTACCTCCGTGAACTCCGTGCCTCCGTGGTGATTGCGGCTAACCCATCGAGCCGCTACTTCATCGCGTTGAGCCAGTTTTGCCTGGCCGCATCCAGCGCCGCGGCGCTGGCCGGGAAGTAGCCGACCTTCTTGATATCGTCGTTCACATTGGTCAAGTAGAAGTTGATGAAGTTGCCCACCTGCGGCTTGTCCTTCATGATCTTGCCCGTCGAGTAGATGAACAGCGGGCGGGCCAGCGGATACTTGCCGTTCTCAGCCGTCTCGTCGGACGGCGCGACGCCCTTGACCGCTACCGCATTCAGTTTGTCTTTGTTCTCCTGGTAGTAGGCGTAGCCGAAGTAACCGATGGCGTTCGGGCTGCCCTGAACCCCCTTGACCAGGACGTTGTCATCCTCGCTCAGTTGCAGATTCTTGGCGCCGAGAATCTCTTTCTTGCCTGCGTCAGCCGTCTTGAACGCCGGCGTCATCACCGCCTCGACGAAGTAGTCAAACGTGCCGCTGTCGGTGCCGGGCGTGAACCGCAGGATGTTCTCCTTGGGCCACGACGGATCGATGTCCGACCACTTCTCGGCGCCCGTCGAATAGATCTTCGCCAACTGCTCCAACGTCACGTCTTTCAGGAACTTGTTGTCCTTGCTCACAACAACCGCCAGCGCATCGGTGCCCACTCGAAACTCGACCGGGTCGCGGCTGATCTTCTTGCAGTTCTCGATCTCGGAGTCTTTGATCGCGCGGCTGGCATTGGCGATATCCGTCTCGCCCGTCTTGCAGAAGCGCTCCAGGCCCGCGCCGGTGCCGATGCTGTCGATAGTGATGTTGCCCTTATACCCCTCGTCCTTGAAACGTTCGGCCATGCGCTCGCTCAGCGGGAACACGGTGGAGCTGCCCGCCGTGACGATGTTGCCCGTCACCTTCAGTGGATCGACCGCCGGCAGCTTGACACCGGCCGCAGGTGCCAGCGGGAACACGGTGGAGCTGCCCGCCGTGACGATGTTGCCCGTCACCTTCAGTGGATCGACCGCCGGCAGCTTGACACCGGCCGCAGGTGCAGCCGCTTTGGTCGGCTCGGCCGCCTTGGTCGGCGCGGCCGCGGGCGCTTTGGTCGGCTCGGCCGCCTTGGTCGGCGCAGCCGCGGGCGCCTTGGTCGGTTCAGCCGCCTTAGTTGGCTCGGGGGCCTTGGTGGGCGCTTTGGTCGGCTCAGGGGCCTTGGTGGGTTCAGGCGCTTTGGTGGGCGCTTGCGCCTGCTGGGGCGCTACGGTGGGCGCGGGGGCCGGTGTCGCCGCCGGCGCGCACGCGCTGACGACCAGAACCAGCACCAACAAACTTAGGACGACGAATTTGTGAGACATAATCCTCGAGTTGCTCCTTTTCCCCTTGATGTTCTGTCTCGACGCCGATGGCGCCGACGATTTCGAACTTACCACACGATTGTTAACCGAGTTTTGCCTTGCTGTTAAGTTTCGGTTAAGGTCACCGCCT
>JALOOE010000272.1 GCA_025454565.1 Anaerolineae bacterium | reverse complement strand
AGTCCAGGCCATCGGCGGCGCGACGCTCAAAATCGAGGGGTTCTACGACGTGTGCCGGGCGATGCCGGGCGGTTTGACCGGCGAGCAGGGAGTGATCGTCCCGGCTGCCAACGTCCCCAACCTGATGTTGCGTGAAGATGTGGCCGACGCCGTGGCCGCGGGCCAATTCCACATCTACCCCGTGCGGACCATCGATGAGGGCATCGAGCTCTTGACCGGCATTCCGGCGGGCGAGCGTGCGCCTGTCGGCGCAAAGCCGGATGGCGCCTACCCGCCCGATTCGGTCAACGGCCGCATCGAAGGCCGGCTGCGCGAACTGGCCGAGAAGAACAAAGAGACCAACGGCAACACCAAGAAGGACGGCAAGACCGAGAAAGAGGAACCTCAGGAGGAACCCAAACCTGAGCCTCCGGCCGAGCCGGAGTTGCCGGGTGAGCAGCCGGAGCCCGCAGAGGGTGAGAAGGATGGCGAATAGCGTATGGCGAATGGCGAATAGCGAATATGGCGTATGGCGGCAGATGAAAGGCCAGCCATAACGCCATTTACGATTGCTCTGGCCGGTCTCCCGACCGAGCCAGGGCGCTACGTGCGGTAATGCCCGTTGATGTCCACGTATTCGTGGCTCAGATCGCATGTCCAGACGGTCGCCTGGCCGTCGCCCAGACCGAGCTCGACCTCGACGAAGATCTCCTTCTCCGCAAAGATCGCGCTGGCCGCCGCCTCTGAGTAGGCCAGCGGTTGGCCGGCGGCCACGAGTTGGAGAGTAGGGGCATTCTCCCCTTCACCCTCTCTCCCGTTCTCCCCCGCTCCCATTCCCGCGGCGATCCATAGATCCGCCCGCGCCGGATCGACCGCCGCGCCGGAATAGCCCACCGCGCACAGGATGCGCCCCCAATTAGCGTCACCACCGAAGAAGGCGGTCTTGACCAGCGGCGAATTGGCGACCGCTTTCGCCGCCGCCCGCGCATCGGCATCGCTCGCCGCGCCCGCCACCCGCACGGTGATGAACTTCGTCGCGCCTTCGCCATCGCGTGCGATCTGCTGTGCGAGATCGACGCAGAGTGAGGTTAGGGCTGAGGCAAAGATCGAGAACTCCGAGCTTCCAGCTTCCACGCCCGCTCCGCGGGCAGTCCGGCCCGACGCGCCATTCGCCAGCACCAGCACCGTGTCGTTGGTCGAGGTGTCGCCGTCCACACTGACGCTGTTGAAGCTGACCTCGACCGCCTCGCGCAGCAGGGCCGCCAGTGCGACCGGCTCGATCGCTGCGTCCGTGACAATCGTCGAGAGCATCGTCGCCATGTTCGGATGGATCATCCCGGCGCCCTTCGCCATGCCGAACAGCCGCACGCCGCCCGATTCCCGGAACGCGACCTTGGGCCGCGTGTCGGTGGTCATGATGGCGCGGGATGCTGCATCCCAACCCTCGGCCGAAAGTTGTGGCGCCGCCAGCCGGACGCCCGCCGCGATCTTGCTCATGTCCAGCCGCACGCCGATGACACCGGTTGACATGACCGCGCACGACCGCGCCGGCAGCCTCAGGGCCGCCTCGACCTCAGCCGCCATCGCCACGGCATCGGCCAGGCCCGCGTCGCCAGTGCAGGCGTTGGCGCAGCCGGAGTTGATGGCGACCGCAGCCAGCCCGGCCGGGTGCTCTGCCACCAGCGCACGATCGTAGATCACCGGCGCGGCCGCGAACTTATTGCGCGTAAAGACGGCCGCGGCCGCACAGGGCCGATCGCTGGCGATCAGTGCGAAATCGACCGCCCCAGTCTTCTTCAGGCCGCACGACACGCCCGCGAAGGTGAAACCGAGTGGGGGATGGTTTGGCATGGCGCTCACTCCGATATGAGTGCGGAAACCGGAAGCTAGGAACTGGAAACTCGATGCTCTTTGGAGAGTTAGGCCAGGTTTCCAGCTTCCAGCTTCACGATCAGTCTCGCTTAAACACACCGTAGTCCGGCTCGGCGTGCTTGCTGCGGCCAGAGCCTTCGATGTCCAGCATCGCCGCGACTTTCATCGGCAGGCCGAACAGCTTGATGAAGCCCTCGGCATCCTTCTGATTGTAGACATCTTCCTCGCCGAAGGTAGCGTAGTCCTCGCGGTAGAGACTGAAGGGCGACTTGCGGCCGACGATGGTGATGGTACCCTTATAAAGCTTGAGTCGTGCGGTACCAGTGACGTTCCTCTGGGTGCGAGCGACGAAGGCGTCCAGTGCTTCCCGCAGTGGAGTATACCACTGGCCGTTGTAGACCAGTTCCGCATATTTCAGGGCGATCACCTGCTTGTACTGAAGGGATTGCTTGTCCTGGCAGATCTGTTCCAGTGCATCATGCGCACGATAGATGATCGTGCCGCCAGGCGTCTCGTAGACGCCGCGCGACTTCATGCCCACCAGGCGGTTCTCAACCAAGTCAATCCGGCCTACGCCGTGCTTGCCGCCCACCTTGTTCAGCGTCGTGACCAGGTCAATCGGCCCCATCGCCACGCCGTTCACCCGCCTGGGCACGCCGCTCTCGAAGTAGATTTCCACATATTCCGGCTCATTCGGCGCCTGCTCGACATTATTCGTAATCTGAAACATGTCGTCGCTCGGCTCGTGCCACGGGTCTTCGAGGCCGCCGCCTTCGTGACTGAGGTGCCAGATGTTACGATCACGGCTGTAGATCGATTTCAGGGTCGCCGTAACCGGCACATTGTGGGCGGCGCAGTACGCCAGCGCGTCCTCGCGGCTGCGGATGTGCCATTCGCGCCAGGGCGCGATGATCTTGAGCTTCGGATTGAGCGCCATGACGGTCAACTCGAAGCGCACCTGATCGTTGCCCTTGCCCGTGGCGCCATGTGAAACCGCGTCGGCGCCTTCCAGCGCGGCGATCTCGACCATCCGCTTGGCGATGAGCGGCCGGGCGAAGCTGGTACCCAGCAGGTATTCTTTCTCATAGACCGCGCCCGCCATCATGGTCGGATAGATGAAGTTGGAGATAAACTCCTCGCGCAGATCCTCCACATAGAGCTTGCTGGCCCCGGATGCGAGCGCCTTCGCCTCCAGTCCAGATAGCTCCTCTTCCTGGCCAAGGTTGGCGCAGAAGCAGATCACCTCGCAGCCGTAGTTCTCAACGAGCCACGGCACAATGCACGAGGTGTCCAGCCCGCCGGAATAGGCGAGCACGACTTTATTGACGGACTTCTTGGCAGCGGACATGGGAGACTCCTTTGTTGGTATGACGATAGACGATAGACGATGGAGGACGGGTAATAGTCTACCGTCTATCGTCCACCGTCAGGTTTATCAAATCCCGCAGCATTGCTGCCGCGGTCGGCACGGGGCCGCGTTCGAGCACTTTGTATTGTTGCAGCCCCATGATGTCGGTGTCGAATACGATGCCCATTTCGAAGCCATTGACGGCGGCCAGGAAGCTGTCGGCCGGCAGCCATTCGGGTTTGACCGAGAGCTGATACTTACCGTCGACGCGTTCGGCGGTGGCCACCAGCTTGACGACCTGACCGCGGGTCGCGCCCTCCCGCATCCTTTCTGCGGTGATGTCGGTGATGCCGGCCACGGGCGCCACATCGATCAGCGTGGCGGGCTGGCGAAGGATACTGTTGGTGATGATCACCAACTTATTGGCGGTGTCCCAGCCCTCTACATCCAGGCTCGGATCGGCCTCGGCCACCCCTTCGAGCTGAGCCTGGCGCAGCGCGTCGCCGTAGCTCTGCCCCGCGGCCATCGCCGTCAGGATCGAGTTGCTGGTAGCGTTGAAGATGCCGCGCACCGACCGGACCTCGCATGCCGCCAGGTCGCGCCGGCCGATGTTGACCACCGGCAGCGCGCCGCAGACCGTCGCGCTGTAGGCGAAGCCGACGCCGGCCACCTGAGCGGCTTCCGTCAGCTCGCCGAACGCGTGGACGAGCGGCCCCTTATTCGCCAGCACCACGCTCATCCCGCGCCGGATCGCCGCACGGCTGCAATCGAGGCCCGGCTGGCCCGTCTGCAGGTTGACGACCGACGCTTCCAGCAACAGGTCGGCTTCCACCTGCGCGGCCAGCTTCGCGGCGCGCATGCCGGGCACGCCTTGCACGAAGTTGGCGGCGTTGCCGCCCCGCGCCTTGTGTGCGCTCAGCGCCGCCGGGTCGATGCCGCCCGCCACCATCACTGCGCCGGACGAATCGGCCGCGCCGGTCAAGACCAATTCCAGGCCGTAGCGGCTGGCAAGCACCGGCGCTTTGCTGACCATCAGGTCGAGAAACGATCGGCCCACGTTGCCCAGGCCGATCAGGGCGATTCGTATTGTGCGAGACACGGCGTATTCACGCCTTTCATGCAGATGGAGTGAAGGTTTAAGGTTCAAGGTTGAAGGGAGACTGGGCCTTCTGCCCCTTCCACCTTCAACTTTCAACCTTCAACCGTTCAACCGGTTACCTGAAACCGCAGCCGCTGCTGCCTGCCGATCTTCAACCCCTGCCACAGCTCCTGGCTCACCTCGGGTGCGATCTGCTTGGGCGCCGTCGCCGGCTCGATCAGGTTCATCATCATCGTGATTTCATCGCAGGCGTCGAACTTCGGGCAGTAGATGCACTCGTGCCAGAGCTTCGTCGGGATCGCCCAGCGGTCGATGGCGGTGAAGCCCATGCGCCCGAAAAAGCTCTCCGTCAGCGTGAGCGCGCAAATCTGCTCGAAACCGTCGGCGCGCGCCTTCGCCACCAACGCCTCGACCAGCCGTCTGCCCAGTCCGGAGCTTCGATAGTCGGTCGCCACCGCAAGTGAGCGCAACTCGGTGACTTCCGGCGTCAGCGCCACGTTGGAGCCGCAGCCCACGACGCGACCTTCAGCCACGGCGACCAGGAAGTCCGGCAACACGCGGCGGATTTGTTCCGCGTTGCGCGGTAACATCAGGTTTTGCGCCGCGTAGGCATTAACGATGGCGAGAATGCCGTCGATATCGGCCTCGGTGGCGGCGCGGATCGTGATCTCTGTCATGCTTTTCCGGGAGAAGGTTCAAGGTTGAAAGTTACGCGTCCCTGTGACCTGGAACGTTAAACCTTCAACCATCGCTAAAGTTCCTGCAAGATCGCCGACAAGCGTTCGATCAGTACATCGATCTCTTCCCGCGTGATCACCAGCGGCGGGACGAGGCGCAGGGTGTGCGTGCCCGCATTGATCAGTAGCAGGCCGCGGGCGTGGCCGGCGCTCGTCACGTCGGCGACCGGCACATCCA
>JALOOE010000271.1 GCA_025454565.1 Anaerolineae bacterium | reverse complement strand
TCGGTGCCCTCGTTGCCGGTCAACGGCAGGAAGTAGGGGTAGTAGCCGGCCGCGATGGCGATCTTGGCCTCGGTGAAGTTGTAGCATTTATCGAAAAGATCCACGATGAGAACTCCTTTGCGTGATGCGTGCAACGTGATGCGTGAAACGTAATGCGTCAAACGTCATGTCCGAACCCATTATCACTCCGTATCACGTGATATAGCCGTGCGCTTTGTACCATGCATACGCCCGTTCCACCGCATTGCGAAACGGCAGCAGCGGATAATCCAGCTCGCGCTGGGCCTTGCCGGAGTCAAAGTAGATGTTGTGTGCACTCAGGCGCATCTGCCCGCCGGTGAACGTGGGCGGCCTGGGGTTGATCCGGTTGAACACGTCGATGCCCGCGGCGGCCGGCGGCAGAACCCAGCCCGGGATCGTCCAGCGCGGCGGCGTTTGACCTACCACCTCGCAGATCGTGGCCGCGATGGCCCGATGCGAGAGATTCTCGCCGCCCAGGATGTAGCGCTCGCCGGTGCGCCCGCGTTCGGCTGCAGCGATGTGTCCGTGGACAACCGCATCGATGTCGACCACGCACACGCCGCCGGCTGGCACGGCCGGCAGGCGCCGGCGGGCAAACTCGACGATCATGCTGCCAGAAATCTGATAGTGGTCGCCGGGACCGATCACAACGGCCGGATTGACGATGACCGCATCCAGGCCCAGCTTGACCAGGCGTGCCACCACCGCTTCGGCGCGGTGTTTGCTATCGGCGTATGCCAGGCTCGCGCTGACCCGGTCGAACGGCGTCGTTTCGTCGGCGGGCTTGCCATCGGGCCGGATGCCGATGGCGCCGACGGAGGAGGTGACGACGACACGCGGGACGCGTGCCCGCAGGCAAGCCTCGAGCACGGTGCGGGTGCCATCGACGTTAACGCGGTAGATCTGCTCGCGCTGCGCCCGCCAATAGGACGAGACGGCCGCCACGTGGAATACCAACTCGCAGCCAGCCACGGCTTGCGCGACGGCTTCCGGCTCCAGGATGTCGCCGATGATGTGCTCGATGTTCGACAGACCCTCCAGCCCGAGCAGACTGGAATTGGCCCGCCGCAACACGCGCACCTGATCGCCCCGGGCCGCCAACGCCGCGACCAACTGCGAGCCGACGAACCCCGTCCCGCCGGTGACGAGCACTCTCACAAAGGCTTCTCGTAGATGCGATAGGTCTTGTAGCGTTCGCCGCCCAGTCGCTCGACGATGCGGTTCATCATGGTGTTAGTTTCCAGGATCCAGGAGCCTTCCATCCGCTTATAGCCGTACTCGGCCGCCTTGGCCGCTGAGGTCAGGTAGAAATATGCATCCACGCCGCGGCCGCGATATTTCTCGACGACGCCCATGATCAGCAGGCGCGTCTGGTTGATCTTGCGTTTGTGCCAGAGGAACTTCAGCAGGCCGAACGGATACATCCGGCCGCCGCCCGACCAGCGCAAGGCCTGGTGCAGGTCGGGCAGCGTGATCGAGATGCCGGCCGGCTCGCCGTTGGCCGTCAGGGCCAGGAAGACCAGGCGGGTGTCGATCATCGGCAGCAGCGATTTCACTAAATGCTCGATCTCGTGATCGGTCATCGGCACGAAGCCCCAGTTCTTCTCCCAGGCGCTGTTATAGATCTTCTTGATGAGCTCCATCTCGTGTTCGATGTTGCTCTTGTCCAGTGGTCGCAGGCGAATGCCTTCCTTCTCCATCACTTTCTCAGTCACACGGTACAGCTTCGCCGGCGCGTTCTCCAGGGTCTTCTCTATGTCATTTGAGATCCACGCGTACACATCCATGGCTTTGACGTAGTTGTACCCCTCGATCAAAGCCGGATAATAGCGCGGGTTGTAGGTCATCATGATCATCGGCGGCTCGTCGAAGCCGTCGATCAGGGTGCCGACCTCGTCATTGGTAGAGAAGCTGAGCGGGCCACGGATTACCGTCATCCCCTCGCCGCGCACCCAGGCCTCGGCCGCGTCGAAGAGCGCATCGGCGACCGCCTGATCGTTCACACACTCGAAGAATCCCCAGGCGCCGGATTTCTCTTCATGGAAGCTGTTTTGGTTGTCGTTGACCACTGCGCCGATGGTGCCGACCAACTCGCCATCGCGCCGCGCCAGGAAAAGCTGAAAGCGGGCGTGCTCAAAGAAAGGGTTCTTCTTGGGATCGAAAAAGTCCCGGCGCTCCTCGATGAAGGGCGGCACCCAGTTCGGATCACCTTTGTAGAGCTTGAACGGGAACTTCACGAGTTCCATGATGCCCTTTTTGTCGGTGACCCGCTCGATGGTAACAATGCTCATGCTTGAGCCCTTTCTTGAGCGTGGGTGATGCGGTCATGTCCTGTCTGGCGCAAGGCATGAGCGACGAGCCGATCCATGATGCGATATTGCAGCGGCCCGGCAAGACCGCTCAGCCAATAGAGGACAGCCGTGTCGAGGCCGGGCGTGATGATGTAGCGCCGGTGCGCGATGCCGTCCAGGATTGCGCGTGCGACAAACTCCGGAGATTTCGTCGAAACCTTCCGGCCCAGCATGATATCGACCTCAGGTGGCCGAGCTGCCTTGTCGTAGGCCAACTGCGGCGTAGCAGTGTCGGGCGGGAACGCGACGGACACGTCAATCCCGCGCGGTCTCAACTCTGCACGCAGCGCCTCAGAATAACCGCGCAATGCATATTTCGATGCGCCGTAGGCTGAGTAGCCGAACATCCCCAGAAAACCGGCCACGGAGCAGATGTTGACGATGTGACCGGCCCGCCGTTTGAGCATGGCGGGCAATGCAGCCTGGGTGACATACACCGCGCCCAGGTAGTTGACCTCAATCTGCCGGCGGAATGCCGCCGGATCGAGCTCCTCCACATAGCCCGGAAGGACGATCCCCGCCGAATTAACGATGATACTGGGCGAATCGACGATCGTCGCAACGCGACGAACAGCCGCCGTTGCCTCATCCGCGTCTGAGATATCTGCGGCGAGCGCGTCGCAGTATTGCAGCGTTGTTCTGCGCGCTGCGTTCACCTCGGCGAGAGCGGCATAGAGCCGCGTCTCGTCCCGCGCGACCAGCCAAACGTGTGCGCCGCCTGCGGCCAAGAGCTTTGCCGTTGCCAGCCCGATGCCGCTGGAGCCGCCGGTGACCAGAGCAACTCTGTCGCGAATATCCATATCGATGCGCTGACGTTGATGTGCCGCCGTCGGCTTCGAGCGCGGAACCTCGTCGAGAGACCGCCGGCTGAGAACACGACAGAAGGGCTGAGAACAGACGGGAACATATAGTGCGTCAGATAAAGATTCGTAGGGGGCAGCGCCTTGTGCCTGCCCTGGGCGACCACAAGGGATCGCCCCTACCACGATACATTATCTGAACATCTGTAGATCGCTGCGCTGGTCCCGAATCCATGCTTCAGTGATGCGAACATACCTGATGCACTGTCGATCCCGATAGGAATACGCGGCATGCAGCGAGCCGTCGTGCGTCTGGATCAGGCATGGATAGCTCAATCGCCGATTCAGTCGCTCGTTGCGCTCCCCACAGAAATCGTCGCCGCTGTCCAGATGGCGCATTACCGGCCAGGTGGCGCCATCATCCTCGGAGAGCGCCAGAGTCAGCGGCCACCGACGGCGCGGCCAGAGCGTCCTATGCGGATCCGCATGTTGGGCGCTGAACTGGTTGAAAGCGAGGGCTATGGTGCCGCTCCGCAGCTTCACCGCCTGGATGGACGCGTTGTTATTCGGCAGGACCGTCGGTTCGGGATCTGTCCAGGTGCGGCCGTAGTCGTGTGACTGGCTCACGTAAATGTGATCGGCGGCGCGGCTGCGCAGAAAGGCACTGAGCCGGCCCGGCGCGAGCTCCACGACCGAAGCATGGACGCGGCCGCGACTGTTCGGTACAGGGTATTCGCGCCAGGAACGCCCGGCATCGCTCGATATCTTCATGACACTGTAGTCGTTGCCGTGTGTGCCTTCGTCGTCCAGCAAGCTGTAGTAGAGCGGAAAAAGCCATTCGCCATTGCTCATGACCAGGATCGGCTGGCGGCAGAAGGATCCCGGCTCGCCAAAGGTCGTCTCAACAGGCCCCCAGGTGTGGCCGTTGTCGGTCGAGATCCGCCGGCGCACTTCAGCAGTCCACTGCGCGCAAAAGCCGCCTTTGACCTCGCCGCGCGCCACCCGGACCTCCCAATCAGACCGGGCGCTGCCGCGCGTCTCCTGGGCTGTGTGGAACAGATAGAGCGTGCCATCGGGCGCGGCAAAAAGCAGCGGATTCTGTTCCGAGCGGGTGTGATCGTCGGACATCCTGACGGGCCATGTCCAGCGGTCGCCGCCGGCAGGCAGACGTGACATAACGATGCTGATGTCGCTGGCGCCTTCCTCGGTGCCGGCGAACCAGGCGCATAGCAAGTCACCATTGGCAAGCTCGACCAGATTTGCGGCATGATTCTCGCGGAACGGTGTCGGGATGAAAGCCTCGACCCGGCTTCGATCGCCCGGCGGCGTGAAAAGCTGGCCGTCGCACACGAGGCTGGACAGATCCAGGATGGTGTTTGGGGACATCGAAAATCCTATTCAGGCAATTCTGTCAGCGCTTCCAGGACGGCGCGCGCCAGCGCCTTCGCATCGAGCGCGTAATCGTGCTCCAGCACTGGCCCCACGCAGCTTGGACAGCCCTGTGCGCATGGGCAAGATCGCACCAGATCGAGCCCGGCCTCGAGTAGGGCGGGCATCGAGCGATACAACTGCTCGGCATAGCCCACGCCGCCCGGCGTGTGCTCGAAGATCGTGATCGTCGGCAGACCGGAGACGGGCGCTTGCGGTTCGGCCACGACGCCCAGATCGCCCGGATCGCACATCAGGAAGAGCGGCGCCACACCGGCCAGCAGCGCCGCGACGCCGCCCAGCCCCGACCGGATGCGCACGCTCGCCTCCGCCCGACGGTGACATGCCGGGCAGAGTGTCACCAGGTTGTCCAGCACATTGGCGGCTTCCCAGGCCCGGTCGGGGGGCAGGCCGTTGCGGCGGGCGCTATCGGCGAGGAAGGCGCGGAAGGGGATGCGGTGATGGACGTCGTGCTGTTTTCCGGCCATCTCCGCCGCGCCGCAGCCCTGGCAGCGATAGCTGTCTCGCGTACGCACGGCATCGCGCTGGCGGGACCAGTTCGGGCCATAGTCGTTCGGATCGATGGACTGCTCCGGCAGCTCGATCTGCCCGAAGCCCAGCGTCTCGTTGGTGCCGCGGCGCAGGATCTTGTAACCCGTCGCGCGGCTCACGACGCGTACATCGCCCCAAGCGATTGTGGATGGGGGATCAGGGATTTCAGATCGGACGTCCGGTGAAGTGCTCGCGCGCGTGGCGAGAATCTCAATCGTCTCCCCGATGATGGGCCGCGTGTAGAAGTCTACGTCGACGGGGCGGACGGCGGCGACACCGCCCTCCCAATCCAGCCGTTCGACCAGGTAACTCGTGCCTTCGTGCAGGTAGACGGCGCCCTGGTAGAGGAAACGCAGCACGCTCGACCGCTCGATCTCGCCGATCACCTGCGGCTTGCCCTGGGCATCCGGGCGCTGGATGATCACCCGTTCCGGAGAACTGCTGCGCAGGCTGATCGTGGTTGCGGGGGAGCCTTCGCCGGCCCAGAAGTAGCGCCCACTGCTGCGATACAGCTTGCCAGCCTCAACCAGGTCTGCGAGCAGATCGGGGATCGGGTTCGCGTGTGCATCGGCGACTCGTATACCAAAATGCTCGTCCTCATCGAACGGCAGCTCCGCCGCGCGTATTCCGGATGGGCGATCAGGTACTGGTCGATGGCGTCGGTCGTGGCCACCAGCACGCCCACCGCCGCGCCCTGCCGGCGGCCCGCGCGCCCCATCTGCTGGCGGGTGCTGGCGATCGTGCCGGGATAGCCCGCCAGCACAGCCGCATCGAGTTGGCCGATATCGATGCCCAATTCCAGCGCATTGGTCGCGACGACGGCTCGCACGACGCCCCCGCGCAGCCCGCGCTCGATCTCGCGCCGCTCCGCTGGGAGATAGCCGCCGCGATAACCGCGGATGGATTGCCGATTGCCGATTGCCGAACGATGCGTGACGTTTGACGATTGACGTTTGACGTCTTGCGCCTCCTCATCCGCGGTACGCAGTGCGGTCAGCACCAGCTCCGTGCCGAGTCGCGTCCTTGCGAAGACGATGGTCTGCACGTTGTGAGCCAGGAAATGCGCAGCCAGGTCGCTGGCCTCCAGCGTGCTGCTGCGTCGGATGCCCAGCGCCGGATCGAGCAGGGGTGGGTTGTAGAAGACGATCTCCTTCGCACCCTGCGGCGCGCCGTCGCGTTCCGGGCCGATCATCGTCACTGGCGCTTCCACCATGCGCTCAGCGACCGCGTCTGGGTTGGCGATGGTCGCAGATGCCAGGAAGAACTGCGGTTCGCTCCCATAAAAGCGGCAGATGCGGCGCAGGCGGCGCAGGACGTTGGTCACGTGCGATCCGAAGACGCCACGATAGACGTGCATTTCGTCGATCACCACCACGCGCAGATTCATGAAGAACGCGGCCCAGCGCGGGTGCTGCGGCAGGATGCCCGCATGGAGCATGTCGGGATTCGAGAGCACAATGCGTGCGCCTTCGCGAATCTTGATGCGTTGACCGGAGGGCGTATCGCCGTCGTAGGTGGCGACTGGGAGATTTGTGTCGGGTGGAAGTAGCCCCACGAGTGCGCGTAGCTCGGCCAACTGATCCTGCGCCAGCGCCTTAGTTGGGTAGAGATAGAGTGCACGTGCGGCCGGATCGGCCAGCAGGCGGTGGAGGACGGGCAGGTTGTAGCAGAGCGTCTTGCCGCTGGCCGCCGGGGTGACGACCGCGACATGCTCGCCGCACCAGCCCGCGGCGACCGCCTCGGCCTGGTGCGTGTAGAGCTGGTTGATGCCTCGCGCCGCCATCGCCTCGACGAGCCGGGGATCGAGGCCATCCGGGAAGGGCGCGTAGCGCGCGCTTCTCGCCGGCACATGCGCCCAGCGGGCCACGTTGCGCATAAATTTCGGCTGGAACCGGAGCGCCTGAAGTGCGCTTTCGACGGACATGCGAGGATTATACCGCGCGGCAATCGATAGGCGGTAACGTGAACGGGTGCTATAATGCCGGTCATGTCGCTGTCGGATGAAGTCCTCGCGCACGCTCGCGCACTCGGCTTCGATGCGGCCGGCATCGTGCCGGCCGGACCGCCGCGGCACGGCGCGGCCTTCGCCGATTGGCTGGCAGCCGGCTATGCGGGCGAGATGGCCTACCTGGCCGCGCGCGCGGCCGAGCGGTTGGCCCCGGCGATCTGGCTGCCGGATGCCCGGAGCCTGATTCTGCTGGCTGCTAACTACAACCCCGGCGTGCCGCCGTCCGCATGGCATGATCCGGCGCAGGGCCGAATCGCCCGCTATGCCTGGGGGCCCGACTACCACGACCTCCTCAAGCCGCGCCTCTACGCGCTCGACGCGTTCATTCGAGAGCGCACGGGGCGGACGGCGCTCGGCAAGGTATGCGTGGACACCGCGCCGCTGTTGGAGCGCGACTTCGCCGAGCAGTCCGGTTTGGGCTTCATTGGGCGTAACACATGCTTGATCACGCCGGGACTGGGCTCGTGGACGTTCCTGGCCGCGTTGGCGGTGCCTGAAGTGCTGGACGAAGGACGAAAGACGAAAGACGAAGGCTCGTTGGTCCTTCGTCCTTCGTCCTTCGTCGTCGGTTGTGGTCGCTGCACTCGCTGCCTGGACGCCTGCCCCACGCGCGCATTCATTGCTCCGACTGCTACGTCCGGCGGCCCGCATATCCTCGACGCGCGGCGCTGCATCTCCTATCTGACCATCGAACTGCGCGGGCCGATCCCGCGAGAGCTACGCCCGCTGATGGGCAACTGGGTCTTCGGCTGTGACGTGTGCCAGGAGGTATGTCCATACAACCGCGCGGCGCCGCATCTCGATGACGCAAGCATCCTGTGCGGAGCACGACGCACACGCTTCTCAGCAAATTCCGAGTCGCGCCCTGCGTCGCGTGAAGTCGAAGGAGCGGCCGTCCTCGCTGCAACGCTGCCGCTGTTGGAGCTATTGACTTTGGATGATGCGGCGTTCCGAACCCGCTTCCGCGGCACAGCCGTCTTGCGGACGAAGCGCCGCGGTCTGGTCCGCAATGCGTGTGTCGCGGCGGGTAACTGGGGCGATCCCGCTGCCATCCCCGCGCTGAACTATCTGCTGGCTGACCCCGAGCCGCTGATCCGCGGGCACGCGGCCTGGGCGTTGGGCCGGATCGGCGAGGGAGGGGCCATCGGCGCGCTCCAGACAGCACAGGACGCAGAACGAGATGCGTGGGTCAGAGAGGAAATCGAGCTGGCCTTGAGCTAAACCTCGCATCGCTCTGGCCGGTCTCCTGACCGAGCCAGGGCACGGTCGGAGACCGGCCCTCGGCAATACGTCAGCATGCTCGTTGCGCCGCCATCTCCCGATAGCGCGCCACGACCATCTCGAACAGCGGATCGCCTGGCTTGATCTCGCACACCGCGGCAAGTATGTGACTGACATCGGCCGCGGCCAGCCGCGCCTGCAACTCTTGTGCGATGGGGTCGTCGGGATGATCGAAACACAAAGCGGCCGCGATCCCTGTGACCAGATGCGTCGGCGTCACGCCCACGGCCAGGGCGTTGCGCGCCGCGCCTACCAACCGATCCGATGGGGCCAGCTTGCGCAGCGGATCGCGGCCCAGGCGCAAGATCGTGTCGCCCAACGCTAGATTGCCGAAGCGGTGCAATAGATCGTCCACATTGGCGAGGAGCGCGCCCGCGGGCGGGTGGTATTTGCGCGTCAGCGCCAGCGCCGATTCCTCCATCGCGCCGCGCGCCTGGAAGTAAATCTCGTCGTCGGCCAGCGCCTCGTAGCCATACTCGTAGCCGCCCAGGTAGCCCAGATAGGCCAGCACGGCGTGTCCGGCGTTGTGGACATAGAGCTTACGCTCGGTGAAAAACGCGAACGGCGCGTACGGAATCATCCCGACGATCGCCGGCGGCTCGCCCACGAAACCCGCCCGATCCACCGGCAATTCTTTGTACGGCTCAACAATGATCAAGCTCGGGTCCTGAGCGCGCAGCTCCGGGGTGAGCGGCGGCACCATGCGAGCGATGACCGTATCCACAAAGCCAATCTGCTCGGCCATGAAGTCCCGGTCGCCCGCCGCGAGCGCGGCCTGCACCAGCTCTCGGAGGATCGCTGCCGCGCCCTTCAGATTTTCGCAGACGATCACGTTGAGCGGTTCAGTGACGCCGGCTTGCGCCCGGCGCTCGATCCCTCGGGCGATGGTCGGCGCGACGTGTTTGAGCGCCCCGGCGCCCACGGCAGTGGCGCCGATTGACGCGCGGCGGACTGCTTCCGCGACGGCGTCCACGTCGCGCGCGTGCACCCCGCGCACTGGCCCGACCGTGACCTCTTCCGATTGTTCATTGGTGACGAGGCGAACCGTGTATTCTCCCCGCCGGTTGAGCGCGTCAAGCAACGGCTGATCCACATCCACAAGCGTCACGGCATAGCCGGACTCGCTGAATAGCTGGCCGATGAAGCCCCGGCCAATGTTGCCCGCCCCGAAGACGATCGCCTCTTTCATGCATACACCCCCGGTGCGTACAGCCGGAGGAACTCCGCCTCCGCCTCGCGCGTCCAGACACGGCCATCCCCCAGCCTGGCGTAGACCGTCGGCGCGGTAGTTTTCAGATCAACCAGCGCAGTGAGTGGGAACGTCTCGGCCTGCGGGTAGATCACCATTTTGCCAGGGAAGCGACCGTCCATGAGACCCTGCATCCCGTCGCGCGCCGCAGCCAGCCCGCCGATGGCCGCCACCGCGCTGGCCGTGGTGAGCTGCCCGGTCGCAACCTTCGCCAGCACATTGCTCTGATCGCGAATGGTCGCGCCGGCCGAGCCGGTGATCTGCGCGCCGCCGAGATAGATAGGCGAGAGGTCGAGCATGGCGGCCGTGCCGCGCGCCAGCCCGCCGAATACCACCAGCAGGCCGTCGGACGCCAGATGCGGCATGGCCGCCTCGATGGCTGGCACACTGGCGACGATCACGACGATATCATCGAAGCCGCGGCCACCGTGCGCTGCGCTCAGCGCCGCCTGAAACGCGTCCGGCGGCATCTGCTTGGGGTTGAGGACGACCAACTCGATCCCCCTGGCGAGCGCCAGCGGGCCGAAGTCCGCCACGAGCTCCGGGTTGCGACCGGCGTTTGACTCGGCGACGACGACCTTGCGCGGGCCGTGCGCCATTTCCAGCATGCGTTGCAGGTGCATCCGGCCCATCGGCCCGCCGCCGCCCACAATCCAGGCCACACCGCCGGCGCACAGCTCGGCGCGATTGCGCTCCCGGCCGTATGCCGCGCTCACATCCCATCCGGTTGTGCCCAGGTACGTCACATAATCATAGTGGATGCGCCCCGCGTCCACGCGGACGGGCCGGCCCAGCGGCCGCTCGCCG
>JALOOE010000270.1 GCA_025454565.1 Anaerolineae bacterium | reverse complement strand
CCCAACCGGCCGCAGCACCTGGCACGGCACCGACATGAAGTCCTCGCTGTCGAAGACCACGCGCTCCCGGATCAGGTCGCCGTCGACGACAGAGGATTCCACCTCGGCGTTGAGCGGCACGCGCCGCGGGAACTCGCCCAATAGCTCCAGCAGTTTGGGCAGCGCCTCGGCGCGCCACACCTGCCAGTCGGCCTCGCTGTTGCCTTTGAAGTGCAGCAACGGCTCGAAGTCGTCGACGAGATGCTCCCAATAGGCTTGCATCGAGAAGTTGCGACGAGAACGGGTCATGGAGCCTCCTCTTTACATCTTCTCAAGCCGTCACGACTGATCGAACTGGATCCAGATCTGACCCTGGCCTGCGGGCACACTGAAGGTGACGTTGCGGCTGTCGCGCTCGCCGTTGCCATCCAGCACCCATAGCGTGTAGTTGCCGGCCACGTTGTTGCCCGGCAGCCGGTCCAGCCCGATGGCGTATTCGTAGTTGAACTTGCCGAGCGAGCCAGAACTGGCCGCGCCCGTGATGCTGCGCACGCTGTCAGGGACTTTCAGGTTTTGCCCATCCTTCTCCAGGACGACGAAGTAGCTGCCCTGTGGCTGTCCTCCATCGATGCCGCTGTGAATGAACAGCAGTTGCAGCTTGACCTCGGAGCCGCCGTTGGCGCCGAAGCTCGGACCGCCGGTGACCCGCCACTTGCAGCCGTCGCCGCCGATGCCTGCGCATGGATCGGCCGCGGGAGGGGGCGCCGGTGGCGCAGTGGGCTGCGGCGGCTTGGGTGCGGCGGTGGCCGGGACCGCGGTCGGCCGCGGCGGCGCCGTTGGCGCGGCGGTCGGAGGCGCCAGGGTTGGGCTGGGCGCGGCGGTGGGCGGCAGCGGTGTCGGAGCCGGGCTGGTCGGCGTCGCGGCTATCGGCGTCGCCGATGGGGCAACCGTGGCCGGTGCCGCGGTGCGGAACTCCAACGAGACGGTGGCGACTTTGACCGGCGTGAAGGTCGGCCGGCGCGTGCGCGTCGGCGTGGGGGTCGCGGCCGACCTGTCACCGGCGCACGCGCCGAGGATCAGGAGAGCCAGCAGTGGGACAATGATCAGGAGCGGCAGCGACAGGAGTCCGCTCCCGGATCGTCGTCGTTGCGATGTCTGCATCAAACTTGCCTTTCCGAATTGGTGTCTTGGACCTAAGAGTTACGAGCGTAGCCGCAGATCAGTCCTCTTGTACGAACAAGCGAACTCCGCCGGCTGTGATCTCCGGCACGGCGGCGAGACGCTCTCCGCTGAGAATGTCAATGAAACGATCGCGATGAAGGCTGGACGTCGCAACGATCTCGGCGGCATCTGCCCCGAAGTTGGCGACGACCAGATACTGCCGCCCGTCAGCCCCCACGACGGAGACCGCGCGCACGTCGGGATGCGCCAGGCGCAACGCGGCAAACCGGGTATCGTGAGCGAGCGCACGCGCGGCTCCGACTCCCGCCCCGGAGAGCATCGCCCAGCCGACATCCAGCAGATTCGTCCCGGCATCGGCCCAGAACGGCGCCGCGCTGCACGACCAGCATAGCTCGTCCACATACAGCGAGCGATAGGCGCCGCCGCGCCGCGCCGCCGAACGAGACACAGCCAGCGTACTTGCACCGTAGATACCGATCACTTCGATCTTACCGTCCACGTCCGCCCAGCGGCTGTCGACCGAAACGATCTCATCGCGCTCGGTCGGGCTGGCCAAGATCAGCGTCCCCGCCTCGGTTGTGAGGGTGCGGTAGAATCCATTGTATAGATCGTTCGGGATATTGAGGTGCAGGCCTTTGACCGACCGGACATAGGCGCGTGCGTTCTGCAGGCGAACAAGCTCCAACCCAACCACCGTCCGAGCGTCCGGCAGGGCAACGAAGGCAATGTGATGTACGGCCAGATCGCGGCCCGTCCATCCCTCGGCCATTTCGACCTCGGCTCCCTCGATCAGCGCGCCGCACGTCATGAATCCGCCGTCGAACGTCTCGGTGCAACAGCCGATCAGCCGGCGGCCCGGCGGCGGCTTGGGATGCGCCGGATGCGGATCGGCGGCGAACTCGACCTGACCGACCAGATTGCTCTCCCACTCGGCCAGGTGACCGTCGTCGGGCGGCAGGCACATGCCTTGCGCCAGTCCGAACGCGCGCCAGGCGAAGGCTGCCAGCCGGGTGGGGCTCCGGTGCATCATGGCGCCGTGTTCGGGTTCGTGCCAGAGTCCGGTGACTGACGACTCGAAGCTCGTCTGCGAAGCATCCTGGGCGGAGGCCGCGCCGTGCGTGGCCGCAGTCGAAGGATGCAGAGCTCCGCTCAGGGTGGTTGCGCGGTTGCCCAGGAGTGACCGATACACCACCCACTGGCCCAACGCGCACGCCCGGTCGGACTCCAGGCGGGTGTAGTAGTATGGGCTGTGCTGCTCGATCGCCGCCAGTCGCTTGCCGTAGAAGCTGCCATCGCCGCTAAAGGCCGCTTCCTGCGCGATCAGACCAAGCTGGGCATCGGCCAGGCCCAACGCGTGTTCATCTCCGAGTTGGTCGGCCGCGTAGACGAGGGAGGGCAGCAGGTACTCCTGGCAGTAGGCGTAGCGCACCCGGCTGTCCCCCCCGATGCGCGCCAGCCGGCCATCAGCAAAGATCAGCCGGCGGACTAACCGCCACAGGTCTGCCTGGTGATGATCGAGCGTCTCGGGACGGGGTAGCCCGGCCAGCTTGCAGTCGAAGTGAAGCATGGCCGCATTCGAGACACAAATGACCATGTAGCCGACGTTGAGATAACCGTGATGATCGAGCGCATAGTTCGGAAAAAAGTTGGCGCCGACGTGTCTCTGGCCCACCGGCTTGCCCGCCAGCAGCGTTTCGTCCGTCGCATCGACCGCCACGCTGACCGAGTTCATCAGAAAAGTATGCGCCTGCTCCTGCCACTCGGCCGCGGCGGGATGATCGGGGATCATGGCGGCCGTGCGCCACAGGATCGCGCCGTTCCACAGGTTCGATTCCGGCGCGTTCCTGCCGGAGCTATTCCAGACATCCGCCACGACGCCGTCAACCTGCCCGCGGTGGAAGCCCGTCATGATCCATGCGCACTCGCTGACCAGCATCCGCCGCACGCCGTCGCGATCCGCTTCGGTCAGCTCCGGCCACAGCAGGTAGACGCCGTGCATCATCCGCTCGATGCCGAGCGCGCTGATCCAGGTGTGGCCCCACTGCGTCCCATCGGTGCACGCGCCCTCGCCGCTGGCGTGGGAAGCCAGGCTGAAGCGCAGGGCGGCCAACGCGCGGTCGCGCGCCCATTGCCGATCCAGCCCGGCCAAATCTTCACCCCGCATCGCCAGCGTCGCCAGCGCAGCCATATACTTCTGGTTGGTCTGCACACCCCAGGCGTTATAGCCTGCGCCATAACAACCCTGACCGGGCCGGCCGGGGATGGGATACCAATGGCGCTCGGCGTTCACCGCCCATGCGTGCAGGAGTTCCAGAGCATGATCCTGGGTCATACCGGATACTCGTACCAATCTAACAACCCCTCAGGCGTCGCCGCGCCCGCAAAAAGGATCACCGTAGCCGGCTCGGCAAGCCGGTCGAACCTGGAGAGCTTAGGGAAGTGGAGTTCGGTCATGGTCGGGCCTGCCTTAAGCGTGCGGCGCCATGACATACCAGGCCGACACCAATGGGTCTTCGACCGAACTGCGCAGATGATGATCCTCGCCTGGCTCGACGACGAACACATCGCCGGTCTTGACGGGATATTCCACACCATCAATGGGCAACACGCCGCTCCCTTGTACAAAAATGAAGACCTCGGCGGTGTCGTGGACGTGCCGCGGCTCGGGATGAGCGATCTCGCCCGGCTTGAAGATGTAGACGCCGCCGCGGGCGATGATCACGTCGCCCAACAGATCGGGCTGCAGGCGAGAATCGGAGAATCTGAGTTCGGTTATCGTCAGTTTTTTCATTGAGTCGGTCCTTTCTCAGTCATACTTTTCTTTGGCCACATGTTGGACCCAGGTAACGTTGCTCATTGAGGTCTCGCCCTCAAAAAGCAGACGCCATTCGCGCCATCCCTCGATGCATGTCAGCCCGTGCGTGTCCATGAATGTCATGAGCGGCGCATAGCTCTTGGCGACCGCACTTATGTCACCCCAAACCAGCATCCCAGCGACCAGGGCTGGCGGCACAAAGCGAATCTGGGTCTCGCCCTGGGGCGGTGTTCCCGGGGGCACCACAAAACCTGCCTGGACATCATACATCTTCTCTTCGTCCAAATCATGAAACATAATCAGCATGGGCGGTGACGGTGCTTCCTCGAAGATTCGTTCCCAGGTGGAAGTAAGCATTCTGATAGCTGCATCCAACGCTTTCCCGACTTCAGTCTCGTGAATGTGCAACCGCTCTGCATACAGGTAGTGAAATCCCTCCACCTCTTGAACGCGCGGTTGACTAATGAGATATTCTGGCTCTGCCTTGCGAACTCTCTGCTCCAAAGCAACCACCTCCTGATCGCCCCCAAGCCGACGATAATATACCGCAGTGCACAGGCGGGCCCACGTCATCGCCTGCAGCCTCGATCAAAACTCCTCGCGCAGCAGGCCATACATGGCGCTGTCGTGAAACGTGCCATCGTCTTCCCAGGAATGCTTACGGAAGGTCCCCTCACGTCGAAAGCCCAATCGCTCCAGGAGCCGCACCGATTCATGGTTGTCGGCGATCGTCTGGGCATACACGCGA
>JALOOE010000269.1 GCA_025454565.1 Anaerolineae bacterium | reverse complement strand
CTCGGCCGCCCCTGCGCCCAGCAAGGCAATCAGGGTAATCGCCAGCGCGCCGAACCCCTGGAAGGTCGGCACGAACGACGTGAACATCCAGCGGATGCCTTCGACGCTCAAGATGGGCCGGATCGCGATCGTCGTCGTCTTGATTTCGTACTCCGTCACGTCGGCGACGGGCGGCAGACCCACACTCGGCTGGCTCAAGTCCTCGTAGTAGTTCGGCTGTGCCGCTATGGGCACCGGTACGGCGATCTCTTCCGTGACGCTGACGCCGAGCCAACCCAGAATGGATGAGAGAATGATGATGAAGAGAATCAGGTACGCAAACATGAGCACCGGGTGGGGTACCTTGTTGCCCACCCGTTCGACGCCATCCAGCAGCTTATCCATGAAGCCACGTTGGACGGGTTGAGCCGGGGCTCCTGCGGTCATGGGTTCCTCCACGAAACTCGAAAGAACGACTTCGGCGGTTGCCCGCCCGCTGGCGGCATACGAGCGGGCTAAGCGCGGTGCGGCAAACTAGTACGCATCGGCATAAATGCCCCGGCGGTTTCGTAGGACAATCCGCTGGATTGTCCCGGCGCAATCCAGCGGATTGCGCTACGGAAACCAGTGGCGCACTTACGCCCACCTGTACTAGCGTGTCAACCCGCCAGGTCGATGGTCGGTGCGCCAGCCGCCTCGACCTGGGCAGGAGTCGCGTGCTGACCGCGCGACCCGGCGGGCCAGAGTTGCGCCAACTCGATGCACACCTCGGTCGCCTTCGCCATATCCTGCAGGCTGATCCATTCCAGTGGCCCGTGGATCTCCTGCATGCCGGTGAACACATTGGGCGTCGGGAGGCCCAGCTCCGTCAGGCGTGAGCCGTCGGTGCCCCCGCGTACGGGGACGGAAAACGGCTCCACGCCGCTCTGGCGGCATGCCTCGCGCGCCAGCTCGACCGGCCGCATGTCGTCTTCCAGCCAGTAGCGCATGTTGCGGTATTGGGGTGTGATCGCACAGGTGATGTGCGCCCGCGGTTCGCCCGCCTGGATCGCGGCGCATACCGTCTCAAGCAACTCACCCTGGGCCGCCAACCCCACGCGCTCGAAATCGCGCAAGATGAGATCGATGTTCATCTCAGCCGCGGAGCCGCTCATGCCGATGACATGGATGAAACCCTGGCGCCCCGCGGTGGTCTCCGGCGTCAGGGTGACTTGCGGCAGCGTGTCGACGATCTTCGCGGCGAGATGCGTCGCGTTGACCAGCTTGTCCTTGGCCCAGCCGGGATGGATGGACACGCCTTTGATGTTCACCTTGGCGCTGTCGGCCGAGAACGTCTCGTAGACAATCTCGCCCAAGTGTGCGCCGTCGAGGGTGTAGGCGAAGTCGGCCTGCAGGTCGGTGGGCAGGTCCGGATGAACCCCGCGGCCGATCTCCTCGTCGGGCGTGAAGCCGATGCGGATCTTGCCGTGTCTGATCTCGGGCGTGTTCAACAGATAGCGCGCGGCTGCCATGATGATGGCGATGCCCGCCTTGTCGTCCGCGCCAAGCAGCGTCTTGCCCGAAGCCGTCACGATGTCATCGCCGAGCTTCTGCGCCAGGTACGGCAGCGCCTTGGGCGAGAGTATCTGCTCCGGGTCGTCGGGCAGGGTGATCTCCTCGCCGTCGTAGGCCCGATGGACGATCGGCTTCACGTCCTTGCCGGGGAACTGCGGCGCTGTGTCCACATGCGCCAGCAGCGCGATGGTGGGCACGGGTGCGTCGACCGTCGCCGGGAGCGTCGCCAACACTGCGCCGTATGGGGTCTGCGTCACGTCCTGCGCGCCGATCCCCTTCAGCTCTTCCAACAGCAGGTTAAGCAGGTCGAGTTGGTTCTGCGAGCTGGGCGACGTCGACGACGAAGGGTCAGCCGTCGTGTCGATCTTCACGTAGCGCAGGAAGCGCTCCTCCAACTCCGCCAGGAATGGTACGCTCATCGGTCGGTCCCCTCCCATCGCGGGGCTTAGGGCTTGTCAAAGTACAACTTCCTGCTCTGGCCGGTCTCCGACCGAGCCAGAACGGGAACTTGTTTCTTGGCACGCCCTTAGGCCGGCAGTTGCGCCAGCTCGTCCAGGTAAACGATCGCCGTTTCGATGCCCCGATGGAACATGTCGATGCGGTAATGCTCGTTGGGCGAATGCAGCCCGTCCGTATCCAGCCCATAGCCCATCATCACCACCGGGATTTTCAACAGATCGGCCAACTCAGCCACGATCGGGATGCTGCCGCCGCCCCGCGTGAATAGCGGCGCGTAGCCCCACCCGCGCGCATATGCGCGCGACGCGGCCTGCATTTCCGGCAGATCAAATGGGATCAAGGCGGGCTTCCCCGTGGTGATCAGGCGCACTTCGACCTTCACCGTCGGCGGCGTCGCGGCCTCAATCGCCTTCTTGATGAGTTCGTAAATCTTGTGCGCGTCCTGGTTGCCCACCAGCCGGGAGCTGATCTTGCACCCTGCGCGCACCGGGATGATCGTCTTCGGGCCGGGGCCGGCGTAGCCGCTCCATAGGCCATTGATGTCGAGTGTCGGCCGCGCCGAGACACGCTCCCGAATCGTGTAGTTTGCGTCGCCCCACACCGCCGGCACGCCGGTTGCAGCCATGAACTGCTCTTCGGTCAGCGAGACCTTGGCCAACATCGCACGTTCCGCGTCGGTCAAGGGCACGACGTCGTCATAGAAGCCGGGCACCGCGATCGTGCCGTCCGCGTTGTAGAGTTTGGCGAGGATCTCGACGAGCGCGAGCGCTGGATTGTGTGTCGCGCCGCCCCAGAAGCCGCTGTGCAAGTCCTCCCGCGGCCCTTGCACTTCGACCTCGAGGTAGGTCATGCCGCGCAGGCTGTGTGTGATGGCAGGTTCTTCGACCACGCGCATTGAGGAGTCGCTGATGACACACACGTCGGCCTGGATCAGATCCTGATGTTCACGGATCCACGGCACAAGGTTCGGTGAGGACACCTCCTCCTCGCCTTCCAGCAGGATCTTGACGTTGACCGGCGCGCCGCCGCTCGTCTTGAGGTACGCTTCCAGCGCCTTGACATGGATGAATAGCTGCCCTTTATCGTCGGTCGCGCCGCGCGCGTAGATTTTGCCATCCTTGACCACCGGCTCGAAAGGCGGGGTGTCCCAGCCGTCCTCCATCACCGCCGGCACTACGTCGTAATGGCCGTAGATCAGCACCGTGGGCTTATCCGGCCCCGCGCCCAGCCACTCGCCGTAGACCACCGGATGCCCTGCCGTTTCCATCACGCACGCCTTGTCAAGCCCCAGGGCCGCCAGGTGTGCGGCCAGCCACTCGGCGTTGCGTCGCGTGTCCGCGGCGAATGCCGGGTCCGCGCCGACGCTGGGAATCCGCAACATCTCGAACAACTCATCCAGGAACCGCGCGCCGTGTTGGCGCGCGTATTCGATGGCGCCACTCACCTTTGCCGTCATGTTTCCTCCTTATCCAGCCACAGGCGCCGCACCGTGCGCGCCCTGTCTTTGTTCATCCACAATCTCTTCGGCATCGAGCTCGATGAGCCGGTAACGCGGCAGCCGCATGGCCGGGAAGATGGCCAAAAGGCAGATCAAGGCCAGGAGCAGGAAGGCAGTCCTGAGCGCGCTGATCCGTGCAGCCTGGTTGATGCGCATCAACTCGTCAACCTGGGCGGGCGTGGCCGGGGTGGTGGCGAGCACGGCTTGCAACTGCGCATCGCTGATGAAATCCACTCGACTGACGTTGTCCAGGTTGAACTGCGGCGGCAGGGTGGAGCGGTCGAGGCCGGAGGAGAGCGCCCCGGTCAGCAGCGTGACCGCGACGACCCCGGCAAACGCCGCGCCCAACGCCGAAGAGACGTTGTTCACGACCCCGCGCAGCGCACCGACATCGCCCGCATACTCCTTCGGCGATGCGGAGACGAGGACGTTGAAAAGCAGCGTGAGCATGGTGCCTTCGCCGATTCCGGCGAGTACCAACCCGACGATCACGAGCAGCGTGCCCCAATCCCGGCTGATCGTCCAGGCAACGAGCGCGAAGCCGATCGCATTCAAAATGAAACAGCCGGCCCCCATCAAGCGCGGGTTCATGCGGCCATAGAGCCGCACGGAAAGAATGGCGGCTGCCGCCACGGCCAGGGCGTAGGGCACGATGGCGACTGACGTGAAGAGCGGCGTATTGCCCTGTACGATCTGGATGTAGAGCGGAATGAGGAAGCTGATCGCGGAACTGAGCGCGCCGGCCACCAGGAAGGCGATGACTGCGTTGCGCTCTTCAGGTGATTTCAACACTTCACGGGCCAGCAGCGGCGTCTTACCCTGCGCCTCACGGCGCGCGATCCACATGAAGAAGGCCTGGCCCAGCACGATGCCGACGACGATGAAGATCGGTACGGGTGACAGGCCCAACACGTTGAACGGCGCTTCCGGTGTTGCCAGCACCGGCCCCCATCGATTGATGTTGTTGAAGGCAAAGAGGATGAGCGTGATGGCGAGGGCCGACAGCACTACGCCCACGAAATCGATCTTGATGTCTTTCTGCCGCGGCACGGACGTGAGGCGAAAACTCAGGAGCAGCACCAGGAGCGACTGGATGAAAACCAGTCCGAACGACAGGCGCCAGGTCAGAGCGGTGGCGATGAAGCCGGCCACCACGAACGCCAGCCCGCTGGAGATGGCCGGGATGCTGGCCAGGACGCCGAGCGCCTGCGACTGCTGTTTGCCGTGATAATTGGC
>JALOOE010000268.1 GCA_025454565.1 Anaerolineae bacterium | reverse complement strand
CCTGTGTGGTGACGGCCGCACTACTATTGAGGCTTGACGACCTTCGCCATCTCTTCGACAAACTTATCGGGCGGGTACTTGCCGTTGAAGAACTCGGCGACCAGAGGCCCGAATTTGGCGCTGACGTCCGGCGACATGACGGTCGGAATGTATTTGTTCCCCGGCCGCTCCTGAGCCAGCTTCTGGCTTGCCTCGGCCAGCTTGCCCACCTTGGCCGGATCCACCACGGTGCCGCGCATCGGGATCGGTTGTTGGCCGACTTCCGCATAGAGCTTGCCCGCGTCGCGCGAGCTCAGGCGCTTGAGGAGTTCCTTGATGACGGCCTGCTTGTCGGGATCGCTCCAGCTCTTGGCGCTGGCATACCAGAGATTCGTCAGATCCTTTTCGATCGCCTTCTCCTTCTCAGCGCCGCCCGGCACCAGCGGGAACTCGAGGACTTGCATCTTCTCCTGGGTTTCCTTGGTGATATTGGGGTTCTCCCAGGAGCCGTCAATGACGAAAGCGGCCTTGCTCGGGTTGATGTACTTAGCCAGGACAGCGTTCTCGTCCAGGGCGATGGCGTCCTCAGGGATGTTGCCGACAAACAGCTCCTTCATCATCTCGGCAGCCTTCAACGCCTCAGGGGTGTTGTAGGGCTGCTTGCCGGAGTGCATATCGAGCGCGCGCTGGTTGCCAAGCATGCGGTTGAAGACGTAGTTGTAGCCGCGAATGGTGTGTCCACCGTTTTTCGCAGCCATGCCCCACGGTAACTCGCCTTTGGCCTTCAACGCCTTGACCGCGGCAACGAGTTCCTCATACGTCGTGGGGACCTTCACCCCAGCGCGCTCAAGCACCTCTTTGTTGGCGATCATCTGAACGAAGAACATCAGCGTGGGAACGCCGTAGACCTTGCCGTTGCGCGACGAGGTGCGCCAGGCCGAATCATCGAACAGATCCTTGAAGAACGGATCGGTCTTGGTCCACTCGCTGATATCGGCGACCTTGCCCGCATCGACAATCTGGTCGAGGCCGAAGGCGGGATCCATGCGCCAGTAGTTGAAGACATCGGGCAGGCGGTCGCTCGACGCATCCAGCTTGATCTTGGTCTGGTGATCGTTGCCGGGCGACTCCTCGATCTCAATGGTGACATTCGGGTAATCCGCCTGGAACTTCTTGAGGATCTCCCGTGTCGGGGCGGTCATGGCATGGTTGCCCACGTAGTTGGTCGCCCAGCGGATCGTCATCTTCTTGCTGCCGATGGCGGACGTCGGGGCCACAGTTGGCGCAGCCGGCGCCTTCGTGGCCGCAGGAGCCGCGGTTGCCGGGACCGCAGTGGCGGCTGCCGCGGGCGCGGCTGTGGGCGCCGCAGCCGGTTTGGCGGTCGGCGCCGCAGTCGGCGCTACCGTTGGCGCACACGCCGCAACTAACGCGCCGGTCGAAACGACGGCCGTCAGTCTCAGGAAGTCGCGCCGGGTCAAACTCTTCTTGCTTTCCATGTGTCCCTTCCTTCCTAGTGATGTGGTGGGCTGATAAACATCGCGGGTGGTTAAAACGTTATATGTAAAACGTTATAACACAGTCGCGGATGCTTGTCAAGCGGTGAACGGAGTCAAATTCGAGGAAATTTCGGGGGCGGAGCGGACAAACGAAGCCGTCCGAGCATCAGAGCCGCAGAACCGGGGCCGCTCATAGCGCTTTGTGAACCGAGGTATGGTGCATCAGAAGAAGATTCGTGGGGGGCAGTGCCTTGCGCCTGCCCCGGCGACTCAAAGCACGCTCACGCGGCCAGCCGAGCCATCCACGCGCACCCGCTGGCCGGTTTTGAGGCGCTGCGTGGCCTCGTGGACGCCGACCACGGCGGGAATACCGTATTCACGGGCCACGACCGAACCGTGCGTCATCAGCCCGCCCACTTCCATCACCAGCCCGCCGGCCGAGAGGAAGAGCGGTGTCCACGCGGGATCGGTGCCGGGGCAGACCAGGATCTCGCCGGGCGCGAGTTGGGCCGTGCGGGGATCGAAGACCACGTGTACAACCCCTTCGATCACGCCGGGTGATACCGGGCTGCCGATGAGCATGCCCGCCTGCTCAACGCTGTCAGCCCCCACGCCTTCATAGAAGGCCGTGCCATCGCTCAACAAGATGCGCGGGGCCTGCTTGCGCAGCAGTTCCCGCGCATACGCGCGCCGATTGCGTGCCACCCAGCCGCGCCAGTCATCGTGCTCACCCCGCGCCAACGCCTGCAACTGAGGATAGTGCAGGAAGAAGATGTCGTCGGCACAATCCAAGACGCCAGCTTCGGCCAGTTCCCTGCCGCTCGTGCGCATGCTTTCGCGGATCAAGCTCATGATGCGGATCAGCATGAACTTCGGGAACTCGCGCAAGCCCGCCAGCGCGCGCATCCGGCTTGCGAAGAAGCGCGCCAGCCGTCTCTTGATCGGATGATGTATCTCGGTCGCGATCTGGGCGATGGCAGCCTCGGCGGCGGCCGCGCCGCGGCTGAACACCACATCGGGCGCCTGATCCGGATCGGTGATCCGCGCGTAGTTTTGCACGATCTGCATGATCTGCGCCGGAGCTTCTCGCCAGCGCGGGCGGCCCAGATCAATCTCCGCCAGCCCCCTAAAGCCGTAGCGCGCCAGGAATCCGGCAAGCGCGGACTGCGCGACCGGCGGCAGCGTTCCGGCCAGATACTCGGCGGCCAGGTCCGACGGAGCAGCGGCAGCGAAATGGGCACGTGCTGCGGGATCGACCTCGCGCTGCAGCCGCTGCGCCACGTCCCACAGCGCCAGGTCCATCTCGGTGGTGACGTTGTGCGGCAGGCCGCGAGCGGCCTCCAGCGCGAGCCGATCGCTGCCCAACTCGCCGGCGACCAGGCGGCGCAACTGGAAGAAGCTGCCCATCCCGGCGACAACGACGGGAAAGAGCCTGGGAAATGCGGTGTGCGTCACGAAGTCCAGGCCGCGCTGCCACAACATCAGGCGTTCCGAAAGCGAGGTCGCCGCCAGAAACTGCTGCTCCAGCTCAGCCAGCGCCGACTCGGTCATCTGCCAGACGGAGGTCCGGCGGGCATCGGGCCGGAGGAGCGCGCCGGCGGCGACGCGCAGGAGAGGCAAGAACAGGCGCAGCAGGCGCAACCCTTCGCGGAAGCCAAGCGACGCGCCGATCGGTCCGAACTGAGGATCATCCGACAGGCCGCGCATGATCTGCTGCGCGCTCGGCTCCACAAAACCGAGGGCGCCGATTACGACGCGACGGAACGTCGGATGCCGCACGGCCGGCGTGATATTGATGTAGACCCGCTCGCCGGCGACCACCAACTCACGCTGGTTGTCGAGATTGTAGCGGTAGCCGAAGGCGCGGAAGAACGCCACCAACACCAGTCTGATTGCGTCTTGCCCCAGCGGCGTGAATGGATCGAGCATCCCCTGGACATGATTGAGCGAAAAGAGGACTTGCAGCGGTGTCCGCGGCGTTCTGCTTTCGTCCGGCAGCGGAAACAGCGATGTGATCGCGCGCGCTTGCAGCAGAAAGAGCTTGCCGTCGGCCCAGGCCCATTCGATGTCCTGCGGCTGACCAGGGTAAAGCTGCGCTTCGACTTGTGCGCCCAGCCGGGCCAACGCCAGGATCGCCGCATCGGGCAGGGCTTGCCGATCGGCCGCAGCCTCGTGGGTCGTCAGCGTGCCGCCGCCAGCTTGACCGCGGATGGCAACAGCTTTGGCGCCCAGCGTCTTTCTTATGATGTGGCCGGCGCCCGTGTCCACCGCGTAGTTATCCGGCTCCACATGGCCGCCCACCAACGCCTCGCCCAGGCCCAAGGTCGCATCGATGATTGCTTCGCCGCGCTTGCCGGTCAGCGGATTGGCGGTGAAGAGCACCCCCGCCGCTTCGCTTTGCACCATCGCCTGCACGACCACCGCCAACGCCACCTCGTCGTGGGCGATGCCGTTGCGGGCACGATACGCGATGGCGCGTGCGGTCCACAAGCTGCTCCAACAGGCGACGACCGCAGCTAACAACGCATCTGCGCCCACGACATTCAGGAATGTGTCCTGTTGGCCGGCGAAACTCATATCGGGCAGGTCTTCGGCCGTGGCGGAGGAGCGGACCGCCACCGCCGGCCTGCCCAGTGCATCGTAGGCCGCGACCACGGCATCCGTCAGCCCGGCCGGCAACACGCCTGCGGCAAAGCGCGCACGGATCGCCTGGGAGGTCGCCTCCAGCGCCGCGGGATCGTCCACTTTGGTCGTGCCGACCGTCGCGCTGAGCCATCCCGCCAGGCGATTCTCCGCCACATAGGCGCGGTATGCCGCGGTGGCGATGATGTAGCCGCCGGGCGCAGGAAAGCCGGCCCGTGCCAGCTTTGCCAGATTCAGGCCTTTGCCGCCGGCATCTGCCAGGGTCGCACCGGGGGAATCCAGAGGAAGCAAGAAGGAGTGCATGGTGGATGTATCCTGCCTGGCAAGAGCATCAGACCCGGTTTCGAGGCTTTAGCCGGTTGGCTTGCCGAGCGACAGACCGCCTGAAGGCTCGAAGCGGTATGCGACGGAGCAATCCCCGTTGGTGTGGAAGATCGCCCACGACCCAACGGGAAATGCGCCCGGCTATGCCGCTTCCTCCACAATACGCCGCACCCAGATATTGCGGAAGCGCACCGGGTTGGTGTGATCCTGCAGCATCAGCGGGCCTGCCGCCGGATGCGGCGTATCGTAGTTCGAGACGGTCTTGTGGCCCGTCGGTCCCTGCGCGGCGCGGTCGTGCTG
>JALOOE010000267.1 GCA_025454565.1 Anaerolineae bacterium | reverse complement strand
AAGATCGATCGCGCGATCTGAGTCGCTATTTGGTGATGTTTTTGGGCTACGTGCAACGGCCCTCTTCCCGAAACGGGATGCATAGGGGCATGGCACGTAGCTCATTTCTTGGAGTGAGCATGTACGAAGATCTGCTCGCCGGGCTGAACCCGGCCCAACGCGAAGCTGTGACCACGGTCACCGGCCCGGTGCTGGTGTTGGCCGGCCCCGGCTCAGGCAAGACGCGCGTGTTGGCGCATCGCGTGGCCTATCTGCTGCGGGCGGCCGGCGCGCATCCGCGTGCGATCATGGCCGTCACTTTCACCAACAAGGCCGCGGCCGAGATGCGCGAGCGCATCAACCGGCTGGTGGGCGAAGCCGTGCCCAGCAGCACCGGTTGGAAGGGGCTGACGATCGGCACCTTCCACAGCATTTGCGCGCGCGTCCTGCGCCAGGAAGCGGCCTCGGCCAGCCTGAGCGACGCGTATGTGATCTTCGATGACGGCGAGCAGTTGACCGCCGCCAAGCAAGCGCTGCGCGATCTCAAGCTCGATGAGAAGCTCTATCGCCCCGAAGCGATGCGCGGGGCCATCTCCAAAGCCAAGAACGAACTGATCAAGCCCGCCGACTTCCAGGCCGACACCTACTGGGCCGAGGTCGCGCGCCGCGTCTATGCGCGTTATGAGGAGATCCTGAGCGCCAACAATGCCCTCGACTTCGACGATCTGCTGTGCCGCACCGTCTATCTGCTGCGGGATGTGCCCGAAGTGCTGCACCGCTATCAGGATCGCTACCAATACCTGCTGGTGGACGAGTTTCAGGACACCAACACGGCGCAGTATGAGCTGGTGCGGCTGCTGGCAGATAAACGGCGCAACATCTTCGCGGTCGGCGATGAGGATCAATCGGTCTATAGCTGGCGCGGCGCGGATTATCGCAACGTCCAGCGCTTCCGCGAGGATTTTCCCGGCGCGCATGTCATCCTGCTCGAGCAGAACTATCGCTCAACGCAGACGATCCTCGACATCGCCAACGCCGTCATCGTCCGCAACACGCATCGCACGCCGAAGACGTTGCGCACCGACCGCGGTCGCGGGCTGGAGATCACGATCCACGAGGCGTATGATGAGGCCGATGAGGCGGCGTTCGTGGTCAGCACGATCCAGCGCCTGATCTCGCGTGGCGATGCGAAGCTGGGCGATTGCGCGGTGATGTACCGCACCAACGCGCAGTCGCGCGCGCTGGAAGATGCGTTCGTGGCGCGCGGGATGCCGTACCGGCTGGTCGGCGGCACGCGGTTCTATCAGCGCAAGGAGATCAAGGACGCGCTGGCGTATCTACGGTTGACCCATAACCCGGCGGACAATCTCAGCCTGACCCGCATCATCAATGTGCCCCCGCGCAGTATCGGCGACAAAACGATCAGCGCGCTGGCGGCCTGGAGCACCGAGTTGGGGCTCTCGATGGCTGCCGCGCTCGCGCTGGTCGCCGGCGATCTGAGCAGCCCGGCCCTGCCCGACGATGTGCGGTCGCGCTTCACAAAACCGCCGGAGCATCCCTTCGGCAGCGCGGCCCAGCGCTCGCTGATCGCCTTCTACCGCGTCTACGCCGGGTGGATGGCGGCCAAGGAGCATCTGACTGTCGCCGGCCTGCTGGACAAGATCGCTGAGGAGGCGGGCTATGCGACCTGGTTGCGTGACGGCACCGAGGAGGGCGAAGATCGCTGGGAGAACCTGCAAGAGTTGCACAGCGTCGCGGCCCACTACGATGATTTCCCGCCGGAGCTGCGCCTCACCGCCTTCCTGGAGGAAGTGGCGCTGGTGTCCGACCAGGATGAGCTGATCGAGGATAATGACCGGGCGACGCTGCTGACGTTGCATACAGCCAAGGGGTTGGAGTTCCCTGTGGTATTCATCGTTGGGTTGGAGGAAAATATCCTGCCGCACAGCCGCAGCCAGGAAGATCCCGACCAGATGGAGGAAGAGCGGCGGCTGATGTATGTCGGGGTGACGCGGGCCAAAGACCGGCTCTATCTGGTGCGCGCGTTCCGCCGCACGATCTGGGGGCGCAGCGAGGTCAACGAACCGTCACGTTTCCTGCGAGACGTGGCGCAAGCTGCAAAGGGGACGAAGGACGGGCGACGGTCGATGGACGATGCCCGGGGGACGGGAGCGAGCCGAAATGCGGCGTTTGGCGGTGTATCGAGCCGAGGGGCTGTTGCACCGGCGCCGAGCCGGCAGCCGGCAGCCGTCTCACAACCCTCGCCAACGATCGGCGGGCAGACGTCGGGCGCCAGCCGTCAATCATCGGCCGCCGCGAAATCATCCGATGGGCGCCCACTTCAGTTCAAGCCCGGCGATCGGGTCAATCATGGGCTGTTCGGTGAAGGGATCGTGCTCAAGTCCGCGTCGACGCTGGACGACGAAGAGGTGACGGTGGCGTTCCCCGGGAAGGGGACGAAGACGTTATTGGCGAGTTTCGCAAAGTTACGCAAGGTCACGGGTTGAAGGTAGGGTTCGTCTCCTTTGAACCTTAAACCTTCAACCCGTCGTCGCCTTCAACCATGCTCGACTCAACACCCACCGTCCCGCGGCCCGGTTGAGTCGCAACTCAAACGTCTCCAGGTTCGGCGTGCGAACGAGATAGCAGCGCCACATCGCGCCGCCGGCTTCTTCCTGCCATTGGCGGCCCCAATCCGCGATGAGATATGTGCGCTCGCGCCAGATGAACGCCGTGGGCTGTGCCCCGCCATCGGGCAACAACCGAGCCTGGACGAGGATCGGTTCATCGATGAATTCGGGTAGGGGCATGATGATCACGAAAGAGTAGACAAGGAACAAGGAGCAGATGATCATTCCATTCTCCCGTCTCCTTGCCTATTTCTCCCCTTGTCTGCTCGTCACGTACCGCGCCACCAGCCTCAGCACCGCCTCGGCCGATAGCGCCTTGTTGCCCGTACGATCCGATGCCCACACATGCCGCTCGGCGATCTCGGCGTCTGGGGCAGAGAGATGGACGTGCACCAACCCCACCGGCTTGTTGGGCAGCCCGCCGCCCGGCCCGGCGATACCCGTGACCGACACCGCGATATCCGCGCCGAATAACCGCCGCGCACCCTGGGCCATCTCCTGCGCGCACTCCGCACTGACCGCGCCGTGGGCCTCCAGCGTCTCGTGCCGCACGCCCAACACGCCTTCCTTGGCGCTGTAGGCGTAACACACTGCGCTGCCTAAGAAATAACTGGAGCTGCCCGCCACATCGGTGATCAAGTGACCAGCCAAGCCGCCGGTACACGATTCGGCCAGGGCGAGGGTCAGGCCGCTTGCCGTCAGGAGTTGTCCGACTTCCGCGGCGCTTGCCGCGGCCGACTGCGCTTCGCCGCTCATCCGTTCACCTTTGCTGCCATCTTGCCATTCTCCGTCGTCGCGTCCGGCAGCCACAACGTGAACGTACTGCCTTTGCCGAGCTCGCTGGTTACTTCGATCCGTCCGCCGTGGGCTTCAGCAATCCACTGGACGATCGCCAACCCCAGACCATGCCCGCCGGAGGGTCCACGGCTGCGATCCGCCCGATAGTGACGCTCGAAGATGTGCGGCAAATCCTCCGCACTGATACCAATGCCGGTGTCGGCAACGCCCACTTGCACCCAACCTTCACTCCGGAGCAATGTCAGTCGCACCTGACCGCCGGCCAGCGTGTATTTCAGCGCGTTATCTACCAGGTTGAGCAGCAGTTGGCGCAACCGATCACCGTCACCCATCACTAACGCCTGATCCTCGGCGCCCAGTCGCACGGTCACCTTGTCCTGGGCCATCATCTGAGCCTGGCGATACACATCCAGGAGCAGCGTGTCGAGTTCGACGGGCTGGCGGTACAATTTCAGACCGGCGTCGACCTGCGCCAACAGCAGCAGGTCGTTCACCATGCGTCGCATGCGCGCCACCTCGTCGCCGATGGCGCGCAGGGCATCGGCGCGCTTCTCCGGATCGTCGGCTGCGCCCCGCCGCAGCAGATCGACGTTGCCCTGGATCGTCGTCAGAGGTGTGCGCAGGTCGTGGCTGACGTCGGCAACCAGGCGTTGCTGGGCCATGAAGAGCACCTCCAGGCGCGAAAGCATGCCGTTGATGGTGGACGCCAACCGGCCGACCTCGTCGTGGGGCACAGTGACCGGGATGCGCTGGCTCAAATCCTCGGCCAGGGTGATGCGCTCGGCGGTTTCAGTGATCGACCCAATGGGACGCAGCGCAGCGCGGGCAAGCACCGCGCCGCCTGCGGCTGCCAGCAGCAGCGAGAGCACAGTGCCAAACATGAGCACACCGCGCACCACGCGAAGGGAATCTTCGATGCCGGTCAGGCTTTGCGCCACTTGCACGGCGCCGGTGGGGCGCCCGGCGACAACGAGCGGCGCGCTGATCACGCGTAATCGCGTGTCTTGCCCGGTATCGACCGTGTAGGCGCGCGCCTGACCGTCATTGATGTCCTGTACGATACTATCGGGGAGCGGCAATTGCCGATTGCGCAGGTTATCCGAAAGCTGCACTGGCCGGCCATCAGCCTGCACGATCTGGACATAATACTGTGATGCGAACACGTCAATCGAGGGCAGGCGCACACGACCGGATAGCAGCACCGCCGCCGGATCGTTTTCGTTTTTGATCAGCGTGATCACGTCGCGCGCCTGAATCGCCAGACGGTCATCGATGACGGTGATGAGAATGCCGGTGATCAGGGAATAGATGAGGATGCTGAATCCCAGCAGCGAAACGGCCACCAGGGC
>JALOOE010000266.1 GCA_025454565.1 Anaerolineae bacterium | reverse complement strand
ACCGTCGAAACAGATCTGATCGAGCGGCAGCTTCGGCGGCATAGGCGGATACGCGCCCTTGGCATAGCCGAAGATGATCGTCATGAGCGGAATCACGCCATCCGGCAACGCCAGCCGCTCCTTCAGATAGCCGGCATCCAGGAAGCCGCTGCGCCCCGTCTCCGAAAGCATCACTGACGACACGCCGAGCGCCTCGGCCGCGATGTTCATCGCCATGGCCGCCAGCGACGCGTTCATCACCGCCACAGTGTATTCTACCAGCGGGCTTTCGGGAAATGCATCAGCGCTGGCACGCGCCCGATGCGTGTCGCCCATGATCAGCACGGCGCGCTGCCCGCGAAACGGCAGGGGGCTGTCAAAGGTCGCCGGCCACGATTCGGCTGTGAAGGTGGCGAACGACCAGGTCTGCAGGTTCACGGTCGATGGGGCGAGCCGTCCCGCCTCCAGGATCGCCGCAAACACATCATCGGGAACGGGGCGCTCGCTGTAGCTGCGCACGCTCCGGCGCCGAAGGAGAACCCCGAGCAGCGCGTTATCCCGGAGCGACGGCGGCACGTTCGGCTTGCCGCGCACGATCCGCCACAGGCTGCGCGCATAATCCGCCGGCCCCAAACTCATGCCCATGATGCGACTCCGAGGTCGCCACGGAGAACGCGGAGAGAGACAGAGATAGAGATAGAGATAGAGAATTGGAAACTCCGTGCCCTCTGTGCCTCCGTGGTTCAAATCAGTTAATCAGTTTAATCTGCCGGCGATCGTCTCTACTTCCGGCTTCTCTACCACAGACAAGAAGCCGCCGAAGATACGATATTCGTCCAGGCGACACGAATTAACCAGCTTGCCGTCGAAATAGGTGATGTCGGGGCAACTGTCGCACATATCGGCACGGCCATCCGGCATCAGATCGGGCGCCTGGATCACGCCGACGCTCTGGACGTAGATGCCGTCAAAGAGATGCGATGGATGCCGCACGACATCATGCCACCAGTTCTTTGCAGCCTGCCGCACTGCCGGATCCCAGGGCGAGAGGAGAAACACCTTGCGGCCGATCTGCGCCTGCGAGAGATACGCCAGGTAGGTGCCCTTCAGGATGTGATGGCCTGCCTGAGCCACTTCCATCGCCTGTTTGCCCACCGAGCCGAAAACCTGGCGCCGGGAGCCGATCTGTGCGCCCGCCAGCCACTTGAACGAGTCGTGGCGGATGCTCCCGCCCAGGTAGCCGGCCGCCTCGAACTCGGGGAAGGCTTCCTTCAATAGATCGTATACTTCGGGCGAAGTGACGAACTTCTCGTCGAAATGCTCTTTCACATAGCTCAGTTTGGTGAGGTCTACCTTCTGGTCGGTCGAATCGGTGGCGACGCTGGTGTCGCTCGTCGCGGTGCGATAGGTGATGAAGACCAGCCCGTGCACCCGACCGAAGTTCTGCCGCCCCCAGCGCATCACGTCCGGGATTTCGTGGAAGGTAGATGGATACACCGTCGAGTTGAACACGAGATAAAGCCCACCAACCTCCGCCACCATGTCGGTCACCTGCTGGCGCAGCTCGTTCAGATCGGCCTCGGTCTTGTCTTTCCAGTGCGGCCGGTTTTGATGGCTGTCGATGTGGACGGTGAAACCCGCAAGGCCCGCCTTCTTCAGCTCACGGAGCAGCTCCGGCTTCAGCGCCACCGCGTTGGTGAGGATGATCGGCTTGATACCGCTCGCCGCGATATGCGCCACGATATCGACAATCTGCGGGTGGATAAGCGGCTCGCCGCCGGCGATGGAGACGTTGTCAGGATTGCGCCACTGCTTGAAAAAGGCAACCTCCTCCTTGACTTCGTCCAGTGTTTTGTGGCCGGTCATGCGCTGCCGATAGCACCCTTCGCAGTAGATGTTGCACACGTCGGTGATTTCCAACCACGCGATCGGGTTGTCGTTCATCGACCACGGCAACCGATACAGATCCCGTTTGTCCAACGCCATGATTCCTCCCGTTCCTCTTTGCATGAATGATGATTGCGCCTTCGTCCTTGCGTTATGTGTCCCATCGACGCGGGATGCCAGTCTGGCGCCGATAGCCTCGACACGATCCTGTTCGTCAACTCGTGCTGCTACTCCCGCTGGACAGCCGAGCCTTCTTCGCGGTAATGTCCTCAGCCGGCGTCTCGTCCGCCAACGACTCCGGGAACTGAGCGCCCTCAGCCCCCTGATACGCCTCGCTCAGAGCCGACAGCACATCGTTGAGGCGCATCACCTCTGCGTCGATCTCCTCGGCGATGCGTGTGGCCCGGCCGCTGTCGATATCCATCGCATTCAGGAGCTGCACCTGCGAGTAAATGGTGCCCATCGAGGCGAGCGTATCATCCAGATTCAGCCGCGTGCGGCGCATCGTGCGCGCCAGCGTCTCCAGTTGCCGGTATTGCTCCTCGGTTGCCGCTTCGGTGCGCTCGATCTGCTGCCGCATCTCCGGATCGGTCTCGAGCGACGCCTGCCGGCGCAACCGGTTGATGCGGTCGGGCACCTCTTTGAAATCGCGGCGGATGATGCTGTCCCGCTCATAGTTCGTCAGCCGATCCGCAAGCTGATTCACGCGCTCCTCCCAACTGGTCAGCTTCTGCAGGACGTCTTTCAGGCGATCGGCCAGCAGCCCGGAGCGGCGGCTCTTGATGATGCCCTGGATCTGTTTGCGATAGTCGGCGGCGCGCCTGCGATACTCGTCGGCCGGCCGGGCGCCCTTTTCGGGGGATGGGTCGAGCGGCTGGACGGGCGGACGCGCCGCGGTCCGCTCCGCTGACGGAAAAGCAGGCGCCGCGCCGGTCGGTGCGCTGTCGGTCGTCGCGCCCGGCGTCTTCGTCGCCTGTCGAGGCTGCGTCCATGCGTCAGTCGAGGCCGACGAGCCGGCCTTCTGCTGCTGATCCTTCAAAATCGCTGCGATGACGAGTCCGATGAGCACGAGCGGCGCAAAGCAAACCAGGCCGGTCATCGCCAGCCCGCCGAGCACGCTCACCACGCCGCCGAAGACGACGACAAGTACGATCAGGCCCAGAATCAATGCGACCGGCAGCATGAAGATGGGGGGCGGTCCGCCCCTTTGCCGCCTGTGTCGTCTGTGGGACACAATCCCTCCGATTACACTCGTTTGTATGCGTCCGGATCGCGCGGCCCCGCCGGGGTATCCCAGCAGAGCGTCGCATCCAGGCCCATCTTGGCCGTGCGGCTCTTTTGTCCCGGCACGTGGTGCGCCGATGGGTCAAGCGAGCTGGAGGGCTGATCGGTCAACACCACAAGGTCCCGATCGGCCTGAAAACGCGTCGCTATAGCCCATTCTACGTCATTCGGGTCAAAAGGATTCACATCTTCGTCGACAACCACGACGTGTTTCAATGATCCATGGCCGCGGAATGCCGCCTCGATGGCGCGCGGTCCATCATCCGGTGACCGCTTGGCGATTTGCACCACCGCGTGGAGCCACGACGCGCCGCCGGGCGTAACGTGGACATTGCGGCACTGCGCCACTCTGTTCACCTCAGCGTAGATCGTCGGCTCGCGCGGCATACCCATCAGCAGGCGATGCTCCAGCCGGCCCGGCAAAAGCGCCTGGTAGATGGCATCGCGGCGATGCGTCACCCGGTCGATCTCGACCACCGGCTGCTGGCGCACGAAATCGTACGTGCCGGTGAGATCGACGAACGGTCCTTCCGCGACGAGCTGCTTGGTGATGCGTCCCTCCAGCACGAATTCGGCGGCGGCGGGCACACGGATGCCGTTGGCGCAGACCGCCAGCGGGGTCGGCGCGAGCGCCTGGGCGATGGTCATCTCATCCACGCCGGGCGCGGGCGCCATCGATGCGGCCAGAAGCACGTGCAGCGGCAGGCCGATGCAGATGGCGACAGGCAGCCCCTCAATCCCTGCCTTTCGCCAGGCCGCGTCGGTGCCGCGGCGCTCAACCAGCCGGGCGGCGAGATGCGCTCGGTCCAGCCGCAGCAGCCGGTGGTAGGACGCGTTCGGCCCTGTATCCGGATCGTCGATGAACGCCACCGCAGCCGAGGCATAGGCGCCGCCGTCGCTGGCGTAATGCGTCAGGAACGGAATCGCCGTCAGGTCGACCGTCGCCTCGACCACCTCCTGGCAGGGCGCCGATTCCACGACCGGGAGAGGCTCAGGCGCCGCGAGGGCGTCCGCCAGGCGGAACATCACCTGGTCGGCCGGCGTACTTAACGCCAAGCCGAAATAGTGGCGATCCGAGCACGCGCCGATCACAACCGGGTACGCGCTGCCCTTGACTCGCGTGAACAGCACCGGCCGGCCATCCAGCTCGGCGGCGATGCGGGCGACCTCCAGATAAGGGTCAACCTCGCGGTCGATGGTTGTCAGATAGCCTGCCGACTTGGCGGCAGAGATGAATTCGTGTAGATCCATAGCGTTCAGCAGATGCATCCCCTCATGCCGCATGTTCCACAGCGGTCACGATTGCCCGCACCGCGCCCGCCGACCGCAGCGCATCAGCCACGGGCGACGCGGTCGCCTCGGTCACCAATGCGATCATGTTCCCGCCGCGGCCGCCGCCGGAGAGCTTGGCGCCGCGCGCGCCGGCCGCACGCGCGGCCGCAACCAGCGCGTCCAGCGCTGCGCACGAGACGCCGATCTCCTGCAGCAGTGCGTGGTTCGCGTCCATCAGCGGGCCGAGCGCCTCGGTTTCGCCGGCGCAGATGGCCGCCCGCGCCGCCTCCGCCACCGCGCCGATGTGGTCGAACAAGGCCTCGTAGCGGGCAGGCTCTG
>JALOOE010000265.1 GCA_025454565.1 Anaerolineae bacterium | reverse complement strand
CAGCGCCAGCTCGATCTCGGCCAGCGGATCGCGGGCGGCCATCTGCTCGGCGACGTGCGCCATGACGCCATCCGGCGCCTGCTCCAGCGCAACCTCAACACCGTCGCGGGTAGCCTGCAAGATGCAGCGTTCGAGCAGCCGCTGGCGAGCCTCGCCCACATCTGCCAACTGGGCGATCGCGGCCAGGTCGAAGCTGTCGGGCAAGCGATACATCACCGTGAAGCCCTCGTTCGCTGCCACCAGGGGCGCCTCGCCGGCATCGCCCGCCGAAAGCGCCAACAGGTTGCGCGCCTCCAGACTGAATTCGACCCGCCCCTCGCACTTCGGGCAGCGTCCCTGGCCTGCGACGCGGCTGCCGAAAGTGCGCTCGTAGAGGTCCAGCAGCCGTTCATCGCGGCGTCCGCTGGGCAGCCGCGCCAGCTCGCGCCGTGTGCGATCGGGCTCCGCCGCAGCCAGGATGGTGAGCGCCCGATCGAGCGGATGCTGCGCCGCTCCGACCTCCCAGAGACGCAGGAAATCGTCGCCAGATAGCGCGCGCATGCTTATCCGGGCTCGGTGAAGGTGGGTTCGGACGGCTCAGCCACCTCGTAGTCGCGCTCCCAGCCCTCATTCTCCAGCTTGATGGTCTGGATCGCCACGGCATTGGCGTTGGCGTCGAGATCGGGCATCGCCTGATATTCCGAGACCCAGCAGCGAAAAACCTTGTAGGCGATGGCGAGTTGCCCCGCCTCGTTGTAGACCTCGATGATGAGGTCCTTGCGGAAATCCTTGAGTGAGGTTTCAGCGCCCAGGCCCGATCCGAAGTTCCAGACCTTGTTCGCCCACTGCTCGAATTCCTTGTCGTGGGTGACGCCGCGCTCGAGGCTGATCGCCTCGTACTTCGTGCGCCCCGGCGACTTGCGCCCCGTGCTCGGATCGCCGCCTTCGCGGTGCTCCACCACCTCGGTGGTGCGCTTCAGCGCGCCGACCTTGCTGATGCCGGCCACGTAGCGGCCATCCCACTTGACACGGAACTTGAAGTTCTTGTATGGATCGAAGCGCTGTGCGTTCACACTGAACTGAGCCATGGAAGCCTCCTTAGACCTCGATCTGCCCCGCCATCTGCTGGAGCTTGATCACCACGAACTCGGCGGGCTTGAGCGGCGCAAAGCCCACGAGGATGTTGACGATACCCAGGTTGATATCATTCTGGGTGGTAGTCTCCCTGTCGCACTTGACGAAATATGCCTCGCGCGGGGTCCGGCCCTGGAACGCGCCCTGCCGGAAGAGGTTGTTCATGAACGCGCCCACGTTCAGGCGGATTTGCGCCCACAGCGGTTCATCATTCGGCTCGAACACCACCCACTGCGTACCCCGGTAGAGGCTCTCCTCGATGAAGAGCGCCAGCCGGCGGACGGGAATGTACTTGTATTCATCGGCGACCACGTCCGCGCCGCGCAACGTACGCGCGCCCCACACGACACGGCCGACGACGGGGAAGGTGCGCAGGCAATTGATGCCCAGCGGATTAAGCAGACCGTTCTCGGCGTCGGTCATCTCGGCTTGTAGGCCGGCCACGCCGTTGAGAGCAGCATCGATGCCCGCCGGCGCCTTCCACACGCCGCGCTGTGCATCGGTGCGCGCCATCACGCCGGCAATCATCCCGCTCGGCACGAAGGTGTCAATCTGACCGTCGAGCCGGGGATCAGCCTGCTTGATGCGCGGGAAGTAGATGGCTGCGTTGCGGGCTGCGTCGCCGTTGAGGTTCATCCCGCTCACGCCGGATTGCGCGGCGCTCACTGATGACCAGCCGTTCTTTGGATCCACAAGCAACATGGCGCGGCGTTTGACGCAGTAGCTCATCGCCTCTTGATAGACATCGTCCGGCACATCGCCACCGCGCGCATCAGGCAGGATGCAGAGCAAGTTGAAGAGGTCGGCCTTTTCAAGCTGATAGAGACCGGTTTTGGCGGTGTCCAGACATCAGCATCGGTGAGCGCGCCGGCATGCGCTGCCGGGCTGGTATTGGATGGCAGGACGAGGCTGGCAGCCACACGCACCAGGCTCGATTCAGCCTTGAGCACGCGATCTGCGCGCCGCGAGCTCTCTTTCGTGGTGAGATTGAGGAACGTTTCAGTTGCGCCGGTGCCGCCGTCACGAAGGGTCAAATCGAACAGATCCGCCGGCAGCACCCCGAGCCGCTGCGCCACAGCCTGCAGATTCGCGTCACTTGGCTTCTTGTCTACACGCGCGCGCACTTTCATCCCCCACGCGCCCTCGGAGATCGCCTCGAGCGTCAGATCCGGCACCTCGAAAAGCGCCTTCGCGGCTTTGCCCGCCACCGGTTTGTAGAGCCGCACGATGATGGCCCGGCCGCCGCCGTTGATGAAGAAATCACGCACGGCGTAGCCGAGCGTGAAGTCGCGATGCAGCCCGCCGAAGATGCGCTCGAAATCGCTGAAGCTGGTGATCGTGATCGGTTCATCGGTGGGACCACGCAGCGCTTTACCGAGGAAGGCCGTGATTGACGTGGCCACCCCCGTTATGGTGCGTACACCGCTGGGTATTTCCTCGATGTAGACGCCGGGATAGGTCAATGTGCTTGGCATGTGAAACCCTCCTTAGTCGCTGAGTCGAGTTGGACTGGACATGAAACGTGAATGTGTGGGACACCCCCTGTCACCGGGCGCGACAATTCTGGCCTTGCATTCACCGATATGTCAGGCAAATACCTTGCAAGTATTGTACTTGTCAAGATTGAGGTATGTAACGCGCGTTCCAGTTATGGGATCACGGAGGGAAAACGGAAGGATTGTGGATTGTCGATTGGGGATTACGGATTACTGAAGCTCAAACCGATCGCAGGATAGCCGGAGGTCTGAAGATCAAGCTCAGGCGGCGCGATGTCCCGGATGTTATTTCACCCCACCTGCCGCGCCAGGCGCTGCCGCAGCACCGGCGCGGGCTGCGCGCCCACGATCTGATCCACGACCTGGCCGTTCTTGAAGATCAGCAGCGTGGGGATGCTCATCACGCCGTAACGGCTCGCCGTGCGTGGGTTCTGATCCACGTTGAGCTTCCCCACCACCGCCCGGCCCGCGAACTCGCGCGCCAGATCGGCCACCGCGGGCGCGATCATCTTGCACGGGCCGCACCATTCGGCCCAGAAGTCCACGAGCACCGGCGTCTGGCTGGCGCGGATCAGTTGGTCGAAGGTCGCGTCGGTCACGGTGATGGGGTGGGCCGAGGGGCCGGGTTCTCCGTGAGCCGTAGCGGCGGATCGGCTTGCCTCGGATGACGGCGGGGGCGGCGCGGCCGCTGCTCCTGGCAGCGGCATACTGGGGCCGGATGGGACGGGCGGTCGAGCACTTCTGGTTCCGGTCAGGTATTCGAGCCAGGCGGTCAAGTCAGCTTCGGGGGCCGCGCCGAGCGCTCTGCCGATCTCCTGACCAGCTTTCGCGAAGACGATGGTCGGCAGTCGATCGATGGCATAGCGCTGCGCCAACCGCGGCTCATCCGCCACGTTGATCTTGGCGATCAGCGCGCGACCCGCGGTGCTCCTGGCGAGGCGATCCAACGCCGGCGCCAACTGGTCGCACGGCGCGCATTCTCGCCGCCAGAAAACCAGCAGCACCGGCAGCCCGGCGCCTAACACGCGCGGCAGATTGGCCTCGTTTACATGAATCGGCGCGTCGATCGGCATCGTGTCACCTCGATGAAGTCTTTGGATCACGAAGACGCTAAGCTGGACGAAGTATGCGAAGCACGAAGGACACGAAGCTGGCCCACCAGGATGTCACTCACTTCGCGCTTCGTGTACTTCGCCTGCACCACCGTGCGGCTCCTATGTGGCTTCGTGATCCGAACGTCGCCGCGCGATCCACAACCAGAGCGCGGCAGCGATCAGCCCGAGCGCGCTGACCCCGGCGAGCGCCCATCCGACGCGCCACAGCGTCGGCGCAAACCGCAGCTCAACCTGGTGCGTCCCGGCCGGAACGGGCACGCCCTGGAACAGGTAGTTCGTCCGCAGCGGCGCACCCTGCGCCCGCCCGTCGATCCAGACCTGCCAGCCCGGATACCACACCTGGCTGATCGCCAGCAGCGCCGGCCCGTCGGCGGTCACCTGCATCGAAAGACGGTTGGGACTGCTGCGGATCTCTGAGACCTGACCGCGACCGCCTGCCGCCAGGCCAGGCGCGCCCTCCACGACCGCAGTGACACGCGGATCGAAACCCGGCGCATGGAGCGCGGCCCAGGCCGCCTCATGGTCGGGCACGGTTTGCACCTGGCCCGCCAGGAATGCGCGTGGCAGGACGCGTTTGTTCTCAAAGACGTTGAGCTTCGGATCGCCGTCGAACGCCAGGACGAATTTGTCCCGATCCAGCGGCGCATCCTTGTGGACGATCACGTAGCGGGTGTTGAGCAGATCGTAGAGCGGCGACGAGCGGGAGCCTAGCCCGTCCCAATAGCGCCCCGCATCGGCCAGAAGCAGCGGATTCGCCACCCCGTCGATGTCCTCCTCCCAATAGCGCCCGGCATCGGCCAGGAGCAGTGGATTGGCCACCCCGTCGATGTCCTCCAGGCCGTACAGGAGGGCCGTGTCCGCCTGCCATTCGCGCTCGATGGCGGTTTTTGTGTCGATGCGGAACGGCCCGGCCTGCTGCTTGAGGAACGCAGTGATCGCCGGCTGGTTGTAACTCAAGCTCGGATCGCGGTTGCCGAGATCCTGGTAGGCGGCGAGGCTGGCCACATCCACGAATACCAGTCCGGCCGCCAGCCAGCCGAGCGTGGTCAACTGCGCCCACTCGCCGCGGCGCGCGCTCAACCACAGGAAGCTGGCTGCCAGCAGCCCTGCGAACGACAACACCGCGATCAGGGTCACGGAGACGCGGCTGATGATCCCCGGCTCGCGATCCTGCGTCAGGAGCAGGGTGAGATAGGCCAGCGGCACGCCGACCGCCCACACCGCGGCGGTCGTGTAGCCCACCCAGCGCCAGGCCCGCTCGAACGCGGCGCGTGCGCGCGCATCAAACGCGCGCAGCGTCGCATCCAGCCCGATCGCCGCCAGGATCGCCAGCGCGAAATCGGTCAACAGCACCAGGCGCGCCGGCGCGCGCAACTGGCCGAAGCCCGGCAGCAGCGTCAGCCAGCCGTGCACGATGGCATGCGTGCCGAGCGCCAGCAGGAAGCTGGCCGCGGCCATCCCAGCCCAGAGCCAGGTGCGCCGATCTCGACGGAGCGCCAGCGCCAGCCCGGCCAGGATCAGGGGCAGGATGCCGAGATAGCCCACCTCCACGCGCGGCCACAATCCCCAGTGGAACTGCGGGCCGCGACCAAAAAAGCCGGGGATCAGCAAGCCGATCCACTGCGCCGGCGCCAGCGAATAGCCGCCCGCCTGCGCGTAATTCCAGTTCATGCGCGCCGTGTTGCCGGCAAGTTCAAGCGACGGGAGCAGGATCGGCGCAGTCAGGAGGAGGGAGACAAGGAAACAGACAGACAAGCAAACAAGGGCGAGCGCGGCGCGGCGTCCCCCTTGTGGCTCCGCACGGTGCAGCCAGAGCCACAGCGCGGTGTAGATCACAAGCGCCAGCATGATGAAGAGGGTGGCCTGGATGTGACCCGCCAGCGTCGCGACGGCGAGCAGAATGCCTGCAAGTGCCGCGCCAGGGAGGCGACGAAGCAGCGAAGCAGCGAATGGCGAATCGGCGAACTCCGCTGATTCCTCCATTCCTCCAGTCCCCCGCTCCCTTCCGGCATCCAGCTTCCAGCAATACGCCCAAAACACCCACGGCAGCCAGCTTGCCACGGCGTTGAGGTTCAGATTACCGAAGTGCGTGATGAAGCTATCGGAGAACATGAACGCCAGCGCGGCGGTCAGCGCGGCCACGCGCCGCACGTGCAGGCCACGCGCCAGCAGCAGGTACATCCCTGCGCCGGCGAACCAGATGTGCGCCATGCTGAGCCACTGGAGCGCGGCGTATGGGAAGTCGGGCCGCAACAGAAAGAGAAGCAGGTTCGGCGGATAGAGGAAGCCGGCCTGGATATCGCCGATATGCGGCGCGCCGCCATAGAGGCCCGCGTTCCAGAGCGGCCATGCGCCGGCGCTCAGCGTTGCGGCGGCAAAACGATAGGTGGGGAAAAGGAAGGAGACGAGATCGCCGCCATCGGCCGGCATCCAGTTCTGCCCGGCAACAACGCGCCAGAAGAAGCCCAACGTTGCCAGTGCCAACAGTCCCAAGGCGGCGACATCGCGATGCCACGGCGTGCGCAGCCGGCTGCGCCGGTATGCGGCCAGCGTCACACCCCAAACAGCCACACCGGCGACTATCAACAGGAGCCAGCCCATCGGCGGCCTATCCTTTCGATCAAGACATCCATGTGCTGCGGAAACAGGTCGCACGACGCAGATCATACCACGAAGCGTGTCGCAGGCCAAGCAACGGGGCATTCACCAGACAGTAGATGCTCAGCTTGCTGTTTGTCGCTGGCGTCGATTTCGGTTATGATGATCGCACTTTACTGAGTCAAGCAGGCCCTATCATGCTCGATATTCGTCGTCGTTTCTGGCCGCTTATCGGCCTGTGCACCCTGGTTGCAACACTCGTGTTGGCGCTGATGCCCGCCGAGAAGACCCTGGGCCAGATCATCAAGCTCGTCTATCTCCACGGCGCATTGAGCCGGGCCGGCATGATCGGCTTCTGGGCGGCAGCCCTCGCCGGCGCAGCCTATCTGATCCGGCCGAACCTGCGAGCGCTACGTTGGAGCCAGGCGCTGTTGTGGAGCGGCTGCGGCTTCTGGCTGGCGCATTTCATCGTCAGCATGCCCGCCACGCGGCTCACCTGGGGGCCATGGATCGCCTGGGGCGAGCCGCGCGTCACCATGACGCTGCAAGTGGCCGCAGCAGGCCTGATCGTCATCGCAGTTACGTGGTTGGTGGACAGCGGACGTTTCACCGCCGTCGCCAATCTTCTGTTGGGCCTCACTGTGTTTTTCTTGATCGAGCGCACGGGCGTACTCCGTCACCCTCTCGATCCCATCGGCACTTCTCCCTCGTCGACGCTACGGTTGGTCTACCTGTTCCTCATGCTGCCGATCGTTGCGAGCATGTTCCTGGTAGCGTGGCGGCTCACGGCTGCGGCCGTTCTGCGGCGAGACGCGAGCGAACTTGAAGTATCGGCAGAAAGCATGAACGCGAAAGGCCGAGGTAAATCATGAAAATCGTCAATGTCGAAGAGATGCGCCGCATCGAACAGGCGGCGGATTCCGGCGGCCAGTCCTATGCCGTGATGATGGAGATGGCCGGCAGCGCGATCGCCAACATCAGCCACGCACTGATGGCGCCCGAAGCAGACCAGCCCATCCTGCTGCTGATTGGACCGGGCAACAACGGCGGCGATGGGCTGGTTGCCGCACGAGAGTTGATGCAAATCGGCCATCCGGTCGCCATCTACGTCTGGAAGCGAGACACGAAGGGGGATCAGCTATTCCGGCAGCTCAAGCGTAAACGCCGCGGCATCACCATTTTGTACGCTGACAACGATCCCGGCTTCGCCAAACTGCGAGAGGAGCTACGCAGCACCGATCTGGTGATTGACGCGCTGCTGGGCACGGGCGCGGCGCGGCCCATCGACGGCACATTGGCCGAGCTGCTGGCCATCGCCCGGGAGGAGCTGAACGCGCGACGCCAGCCGCCGATCGACGAGTCCGATGGCTTTGCGCTCGGCATGCCACGCTTCCCGATCATGGAGGCGATGGCGCTGGGCGCCGATATCCGACCGAACGCGCCCGCAGGGAACGCCCCGTTGGACGAGTTGTTTCCGGAAGAATTCGGCGAAGATGACTTCGACGAAGAGGCAGACGGGCCGGACGACGACGCGTGGGACGAGTGGGAGGACAACGAGGCGGAGTTCGCGACTCCTTTTCCGCATCCGTCGATCCTGGCGGTGGATTGTCCGAGCGGGCTGAACTGCGACACGGGCGCGATGGACCCGGCCACGCTGGCCGCCGATGCGACGATCACGTTCGGCTTCCCGAAATGGGGGCACCTACAACATCCGGGCGCGGTCGCCTGCGGCCTGCTCACGGTCGCTGATATCGGCGTCTCACCGGAGCTGAGCCAGGAGATCCAGACCGAGCTGATCCAACCCCGGCAGGTCAGTGGGTGGCTCCCGTTGCGGCGGGCGGACGCGCATAAGGGCTCCTTCGGCCGGGCTATGATCGCCGCCGGCTCGCTCAACTACACCGGCGCAGCGTATCTGAGCAGCTCGGCCGCCGCGCACGCGGGCGCCGGCCTGGTCACGCTGGCGATCCCGGCCCCGCTGCACGCCGTACTAGCGGGCGCCCTGCCCGAAATCACATGGCTGCCGCTGCCGGGGCCGGAGGGCGTCCACACTGCAGACGGGGTTGCAAGGCTCGTTTCGGCGCTATCAAGCTACAATGCGCTGCTGATCGGGCCAGGTTTGACCACGCAGGCCGGCGCGCGGGAGTTCGTCGCCGCGCTCTTCGGGCCGGAGGGATTGGATAAAGAGGGATGGCGGGGACGGATCGTGGTCGACGCCGATGCGCTCAACCTGCTCGCGGCTGAACCTGACTGGCCGGCGCGCCTACCGCCGCAGTCGATTTTGACGCCGCATCCGGGCGAAATGGCGCGTCTCATGGGCAGCAGCCCCGCCGAAATCAACGCCCGGCGCATCGAGACGGCGCGGCGCCACGCGGCAATGTGGGGCCATGTGGTGCTGTTGAAGGGCGCGCACACGGTGATCGCGGAACCGGGCGGCCGCACCGGCGTGCTGCCGTTCGCGCTGCCCGTGCTGGCCACGGCCGGCAGCGGAGATGTCCTGGCCGGGGCCATTGTTGCGATGCTGGCGCAGGGCTTACCGCCTTATGAGGCGGCGGTCTGCGCCGCCTACCTGCACGGGCACGCCGGGATGATCGTCCAGCGTGACGTCAGTATTGCCGGCGTGGTCGCGCGCGACGTCATCAGCCGTCTGCCCGAAGCATTGCGCCATCTCTACCTGGGGCGCTGAACAAAAGAGAAGCTGGGAGCCGACGTAATCGGCTTCCAGCTTCATGCACTCGGTTGATTATCCAGCGAGGTTCTTACGCCGCAGCGGGCTTGCTGATCTTCGACTGAGCGCGATCGGAATACTGTTCGATTTGGCTGCCGAACTCCTGACCTTTGTCGCCGATCTGCTTGCGCAGTTCCTCGCCCGAATACGGGGTGAGCAGCAGCGCTGTCAAAGCGCCGACAGCGGCCCCAAGCACGATACCCAACAGAAACAGGATTGCCGCTTTCATTTACCACACGCTCCTTTCTTGATCCTATTTGCGCCCACCGGAAGGCTGGCCGCTCAACAGCGTGCGCAGCGCAGACCTCATGCCGTAGGCATAGCTAGACGCTTTCACAACGGGCTGCACCATGTGATCACCCATGAAGGTCGCCGTGCCGCGCATGGTGCCCAGCGTCTCCTGGGTCGCCTCTAGCATCGGCAAAATCTCATCGCGCAACATTCGGGACAGTCGCACGGTCTGGACGATCAATACTGACAGCAGCGCCATCACGATGATGGACGATACTGCGAGGATGATGATCGAGATGTCACGTGCGGCGATAAGGGCAAGCGACGGCATAGCGCGACCTCCAAACGTCAACAGTGTAGCACAAAGCAAACGATCCTGCAAGAAGGAAATTGAGCCGCCTCACGGTCATTCAGACGCGACGCCTCGGGGCGGCAACCGGCGCTTTGCGCCCCATCCCGCCCGGTACAATGAGTCGGATGCCCAGGAGAAACACCACCGCACCGAGGATGCCCGGCACGACCTGCACCTGCCCGATCAACAACCGATCAATCCGCAACAGCGTGCCGGCCGTCTGTCCCACACCGAAGCCCACCACGCCCGCAAGAAAATCTACCAGCAACCAGCGCCACCCTCCCCCGCGCCAGATGTGGAAGAGCAGGCCGCACGCCAGCCCCAGCCCCGCGCACAGCCAGAGCGTGGGGGAGAGCAGCACGTCAAGCGCAGGTTCGATCATGCTCGCTCCTCTGTGGCGACTTCGGCGATGATGCCGCCGCCCAGACAGATCTCGCCATCGTAGAACACGGCGGCTTGCCCCGGTGTGATGTCCCGCAAGGGGCTGACGAACCGCACTTCCGCCGCGCCGTCAGCGTTCGGCGTCACCCGCGCGGGCGCCGGATGCGCCCGGTAGCGGATCTGCACATCGGCGCTGAACGGACCGGATGGCGGCGAGCCACCCACCCAGTTGACCGTGCCGGTGCGCAGCCAGGTGCGGCCCAACTCATCCCCCGTGCCGACGATCAGCGCATTGCGCGCCTTGTCGAGCGCCAACACGTATAGCGGCTGCGGTGCGGCGATGCCCAGCCCGCTGCGCTGGCCGATCGTATACGCCGGCAAACCGTGGTGCGTGCCGAGCCGGCGGCCGCGCGTGTCGAAGATCGGGCCGGCCTGCACCGCTTCAGGCGCGTGATTGGCCAGGAAACGGCGATAATCGCCGTCCGCGACGAAGCAGAGGTCCTGGCTGTCAACACGGGATGCGGTCGGCAGGCCGCGCTCGGCAGCCAGGACGCGCACCTGCGGTTTGGTATACTCGCCGGCCGGGAAGAGCACCTGGTCGAGGTCGGCCTGGCCCAGCACGCTGAGCACGTAGGATTGATCCTTGGCCCGATCGACGCCGCGCCAGAGCTGGTAATGACCCAATGCATCGCGGCGCACGCGCGCATAGTGGCCT
>JALOOE010000264.1 GCA_025454565.1 Anaerolineae bacterium | reverse complement strand
CGAAGATGTGGCCGGAGTTGGAGAAGGGTTACCTCCCGCTCACCGAGAAGGTGAGTTTCTCACCCGGCCAATGGGTATTTCAACAGGGGGATCCGCCGCAGGATTTCTATATCGTGGGCAGCGGATTGGTGCAGCAGACCTTGCGTCGCAATGGCGATGCGTGGCTGCAGCGCACCCTGGGGCCCGCCGATATCTTCGGACAGGGCGCGCTCTACCTCAAGGAGCAGCAGACCGAGGTGCGCGCGGTCCGTGGCACCGTCCTCTATCGCATGCGGCCGACGGATCTGCGCGCGGCGCTCGAGCATAACGAGAAGCTGTACGAATACGTATTACGCGATAAACTGATCGTGCGCCTGCGTCCGTTTCCGCTGCTACGCAGCTTGTCTGATGGACAACTGCGTTGGGTTGCCGCTTTCGCCGAAGAAGTGGAGGTTGCGCAGGGCGCCGACGTGCCGATGGCCGGGAAGGCCGGTCTGTGGATGATCGAGCGGGGACAGATCGAGGTCGCCGGGCCGGTCGCTCAGGGTCGCTCAAACTGGCGACTGACGGCCGGTAACTTTTTTCTGTCGGGTGGGCCCACGGCAGCGTACGGGGTGAATTGCATTGCGCAGACAGCCAAGGCGCGCGTCAAGAGTCAGCTACTCTACGCGCCGACAGAGGATTTCAACGCGTTGGCCCAGGCCTTCCCGGATTTCGCGGCTATGAGCCAACGCCCCGTGAATATCCCCGCGATCCTTGCCGGCGTCGGGCCGCTGAAGGGCATCTCCGAGGAGCAGCGCCAACACCTGGCGCAGTTCTGTGGCTGGCGCTTCGTCCCGGCCGGCCAGAACATCACCACGCAGGGGTTGCCCGGCTATACCCTGGTGATGTTGCGACAAGGGCTTGCGCTGGTCACGGCGTTGGATGATCGCGGCCGGCCGCGCCCGCGCCATCAGTTCCAGATGGGCGAGTGGTACGGCGTGACTTCGTTGCTGCAGGGCAAGGAGCACGACGCCTCGGTGCGCGCTCTGGCGCTGCCTCAAGGCGCGGGGCTGCCTCCGCTGAATGGCACGGATGTGATCGCGCTGGATCGGCGCGATATGCAGGTGGCGTTCCGCGACCGCCCCGACCTGTGGACCAGAGATAACCCGCTGGTCAAGAGCTTCGAACAGATCAAGCAGGAGAAGCAGCCGTTTCCGTGGATGCAGGAGGGCGAAGTATTGCGCTTCCGCGCGCGCCCTCATTGGCTCTGGTTGGTGATGCCCGAGCTTGGCGTACTGGCAGCGTTTCTGTTCTTGCTACTGATTACCCTCCTGATGCCGGACAATCTGGCCGATGGGCTGCGACTATTCACCATCGTGGTGACCGGGTTGATCCTGGTGCCGCTTGCGCTCATCATCGCCTACAACTACTACGACGACTACTACGCCGTGACCAACCGGCGCGTCACGCGGCGCGATCACCAGTTGATCTTTTATGAGGCGCGCACGGAGTCGCCCATTGAGAGTGTCCAGGATATCACCTGGGATGCGGGCTTCTGGGGCCGCGTCTTCGACTACGGCGACGTGGTCATCCGCTCGGCAGCCCGGATCGGCGCGGTCAGGTTCGAGCGCGTGCCCAGCCCTGATGTCGTGCGAGAGCGCATCATGCAGGAGAAGATCGAGGCGGTGGCAGCGCGCGTCGGGCAGCAGCGCGAGCGGCTGAGGCGCGATGTGATCACCGGTCTGCGTCTGACGGTGCCGATCCCGGAGGAGAGCCCGGCGCTGGGAGAGGGCGCGAAGCAGGCTGCGCCGTTGAGCTCATGGGATCGGCTGCGGTTCAGGCTGGGCCTGGGTGTGCGCCGTCCTGTCGTGGCCCCGGTTTCGGGACGCCCCAAGCCGGCATGGCTGGTGAATCTGATGAAGAAATTTCCGGAGCGCTGGGGCAAGGTGGTGTTGGGCAAATCACGCGAGATGATCCCCCTGAAGGAAAACGAGTTTCTCTGGCGGAAACATTGGGTGGTGCTCCTGAGGCAGGTTGGGCCGCCTTTCGGAATTCTTCTGTTGTGGATCGCCATCGGGCTGCTGATCGCAAATCTCAGGACGAATATCATGGGTCTCAGCGGCGCGGCGCTTGGTCTGCCCTGGACGCTGATCTTGTGCTGCCTGCTGTTCTGGGTCTGGTGGGAATACGAAGATTACCGGAACGACATCTACATCGTGACTGATGATCAGATCATCGACATCGAGGCCAAGCCGTTGTGGCTCTCGATGCGGCGCCGTGAAGGCGGCCTGGATCGCGTCCAGAACGTCGATATGGCGCAGGTCGGTTTGTGGCAGAACCTGCTCAACTATGGCAACGTCGATATCAAGACGGCTGCCACGGATGAGGGATATACTTTCCTCAAGATCGCTAATCCGCGACTCGTCCAATCCATCGTCTTCCAGAAGCTGGATGCGTTCCGGTCCCGGCAGGCGGAACGCCTGATTCGAGACCGCCAGCGAGAGATGATTGAGGGGTTGAACGTCTATAACGAACTCAAGGATGAAGGCTTCAAGATCTGAGGGGAGCGTATCGGCGTACTATCGAGATGCCACGTAACAGGCGGGCCAACAGAACCGCGTTGGCGCCCGCTTCAGAAGCGGCTTGAAAAGCTCACGCAGAGACGCAAAGAAACGCGGCTTCTATCGCCTTATTGCGTTCTTTGCGCCTTTGCGTGAGACTGAATCACGCACTACTGCGCCTGGGGTTGCCTGGCGCGCCGTCGGCGCCGAGTCAGCCAGCGGACCAACAGGATCAACAGGACGATCGGGATCGCGATGACGAGCAGCAGCGGCAGCAGGTAGACGATCAGCCAAATCGCGATATCGGCCAGCCCCTTGAGCGCGTTGACCAGCGAGCGCCCGGCGTTCTTCAGCGTCTCCAGCGGCCGCCAGCCCGATTCCACGACCGGTTTCGCCAGGATGTCCGGGATCAGCTCGATGGTGACGGTCGCCAGGGCAGCAAGGTTGCCCAGGTACTGCATACGCCCTTTCACCCGTTCGATCTCGCCCCGCACTTTGGTGAGCTCCTGGTAGACCTTCAGGACATCCTCGGCCTTCTGTGTCTTCTGCCGCACCTCAGTCAAAAGCTCGCGCAACTCAATCTCAGTTGCTTCCAGGTTCACGAGTTGCGCGTTCAAGTCGCTGTATTCTTCGGTGACATCCTTGCCGCCGATGTTTTCCCGCTCCACCCGCGTGGCTAGCTTCTTGATCGCGCCGAGCGTGCCGTCCAGCTTCTCGGCGGGGACGCGCGCTGAGATCCGGCCGCGCACCTGATCCTGCTCGCGCCAGGCCTTCGAGTCGGCGATATAGCCACCAGATGCGGCAACCAGCGCCGTGATCGACTGCATCGCCGGCTCGGTGTCAGCAACGATCATGCTCACGTCGGCTGTGCGCGCGATCATGCGCTCGGCATCGCCGAAGAAGGCGTTGCTTTCGGTCGCCGGCACGCCGCCGGAAGGCGCCGGCGCGCCGGCCGCTCTGGCTGCATCGCTCACCGCGGCGCGTTCAGCCTGCCGCGCCGGCGCAGCACAGCCGACAAAGGAAAAGAGCATTCCGATGATCAGCACGACAACGACAACCTGCTTCATGGCATCCCCTCCTTTTGTTGTGCAACCCAGGGCATTCTGCCGATCAAGACGTCAACGGGCAACGACGCGTTCCAGGCTATCGCGCGCCGGCGTTTTCACCAGCCGAATTCGAGCCGTGTGATCAGCCGTTCGGGGAGCCGCGCGGCGCGCATATGCGCTTGCGTGATCGAGATGGGATAGGTGACGCGGCGGGGCAGCCAGGTGGCCGTCTCGGTGTCGAGGATCGCATAGGCTGCGCGCGGATCGCTGTCGCGCGGTTGGCCGACGCTGCCCGGATTCAGGATGGTGCGTCGATCGCCGCGGAGCGCCACCGCCTCGCCATGTTTGACCCGAATCACGTTGGGGGTCTGGTCGTCAGCCCCCGCCGCGAAGATCATCGGCACATGCGTGTGTCCCACCAGGCAAAAAGGGGTCTCGAAATGCTCGAAATTGGCGCGCGCCACCGACGGATAGAGGATGTATTCCCAGATCGTATCGCGCGGGCTACCGTGGGTCAACGTGAAATCCCCGCTCACGAGCGGCTGGTTGGGCAGATCGCGCAGCCAGGCGACGCTCTCGGCGGACAAGTGTTCGCGCGTCCAGAGCACCGCTCGGCTGGCCTCTCGATTGAACTCTTCCGTATCCATGCGGCCGATGACTGCCCAGTCGTGGTTGCCGACGACCGTCCGCGGCTTGAGCAGGCGCATACGCGCAATGCACTCATCCGGTTCGGGACCATAGCCCACCGTGTCGCCCAGGCACCAGACGGCCTCAAACTCGAAGGCCTTCGCATCATCCAGGACCGCCTCCAGGGCAGCCAGATTAGCATGAATGTCAGATATGACCAGCACGCGCATCGGTGATGCTCCTCCGCGTAATATGTCCATATCATACCATCGGAAGCTAGAAGCCGGAAGCCGCCCCCTATCTCCGCCCTCTATCTCCGCTCTCTATCTCCGCTCTCTATCTCCGCCCTCTATCTCCGCTCTCTATCTCCGTTCTCTATCTCCGTTCTCCAACCTCCGTATCCAGTTTGGTCGCGCCTTCAACCGGCGGTATAATAGCGACCGATTATGGACGAGCGTCATTTGATATTGGAAACCGAAAGTGTGGCGCAGACGCAGGCGTTGGGCTTCCGTCTTGCCTCATGGTTGCGCAGCGGCGACGTATTGGCCCTCGCCGGCGAGTTGGGGGCCGGGAAGA
>JALOOE010000263.1 GCA_025454565.1 Anaerolineae bacterium | reverse complement strand
TCGACATGCGCGACCGGGATACGCAGTTTGACCGCGGCCAGCGCGCCCGCGAGGGTCGAGTTGGTATCGCCGTAGACCAGCACCCGGTCGGGGCGCTGCGCCAGCAGCACTTCCTCCAAGCGGATCAACATTTGACCGGTCTGCCAGCCATGCGCGCCGGAGCCGATCTCCAGATTCATATCCGGCTGCGGGATGCCCAACTCCTCGAAGAAGACCTGGGACATCCCGTAGTCGTAGTGTTGGCCGGTGTGCACCAGAAATTCGCGGTGGCCCGCCTCTCGCAGCGCCTTACAGACCGGGGCCGCTTTGATGAACTGCGGTCGCGCACCGACCACCGTAAGAAGTCTCACGCTTTCGCGGCCTCATCATAGGCGGCCGCGACCGCTTCCACGACCACCTGCTGCTGTGCTTCGGTCAACTCGCCGTAAATGGGCAGCGCCAATGTCTCGCGCGCGGCGGATTCGCTGACCGGCATGTCACCGGCCTTATAGCCGAGGTCGGCGAAACACTCCTGCAGATGCAGCGGCACCGGATAGTAGATCTCGTGACCGATCTGCCGCGCCTTGAGCTGTGCCATGACCGTATCGCGGCGATCCGTGCGGATGATGAACTGGTTGTAGATGTGGCGGCCGTAGCCCGCATCGTACGGCATCACGAGGTACGCTGGCCCCGGCACGAGGGTCGGTCGTCCATCCCACTCCGCTCCGCTTCGGGGACTACCGTCGTCGGTCGTCCGTCCCCCGTCATCCGTCAGCCCGACCGCGTTGAACATCCGGCGGTAGCGCGCCGCGTTGCGTTGGCGAGCGGCGGTCCAGCCGTCCAGATATTTGAGCTTGATGCGCAGCACGGCTGCCTGGAGCGCATCCAGCCGGAAGTTGCCACCGACCACCTTGTGGTAGTACTTCGGCTCCGCACCGTGATTGCGCAGCAGTCTGATCCGCTTCGCCAGGTCGGGATCGTTGGTCGTGACCATGCCGCCGTCGCCGAAGCCGCCCAGGTTTTTCGAGGGGAAGAAGCTGAAGCAGCCGATGTGACCGATGGCGCCGGCGCGCCGGCCGTGATATTCGGAGCCGATGGCCTGCGCAGCGTCCTCGATCACGATCAGGTTGTGGCGACGCGCCACCGCCATGATCGGATCCATATCCGCCATCTGGCCGTAAAGATGCACTGGAATGATCGCTTTTGTGCGCGGGGTGATTGCCGCTTCGATTTGAGCCGGGTCGATGTTGTAGGTATAGGGATCGATGTCCACGTACACCGATTTCGCGCCCAGCCGGTGCACCGAGCCGCCGGTGGCGAAGAAGGTGTACGGGGGAACGATCACCTCATCGCCCGGCTGGATCCCGATCGCCATGAGCGCCACGATCAGGGCATCGGTGCCCGAAGTGACGCCGATGCCGAACTGGCATTGCGAATAGGCCGCGACCTCGCGCTCCAGGCCTTCGACTTCAGGGCCGCCGATGAAATATTGCGAATCGGCGACGCGATCCATGGCCGCACGGATTTCCTCGCGGATCGGCGCATACTGCGCCTTCAGATCGAGCAGCGGCACGGGTTGGGTATCGGACATGGGGGCAACTCCTTACGATGGTTGAAGGTTAGAAGGTTTAAGGTTGAAGGTTGGAGGTCAGTAGATTCGAGATTGAACCTGTAACCCGCAGCATGTAACCCCTTTCAACCTTCAACTCGTAACTCCCTTCAACCTTCAACTCGGAACCTGTAACTCCCTTCAACCTTCAACCTTCAACCTTCAACCTTCAACCTGGAACCTGTCACCTATTACCCGCCAGCGGCGCATCTTCCGGCCAATCGAGACAGCGGAGCACGTCCGGCTCGATCTCCTGATAGCGCCAGCCACTTTCCGGGCAGCGCATGATCCCGGCAGCGTCGGGCGGCGGCAGGCGATGGCCGTGGCGGCTCATCCAGCCGCGGCGGCGGGCCGGCACGCCGAGCATCAGGGCGTAGTCGGGCACATCGCCGCGCACCACCGCCCCCGCGCCGATGAACGCGTAGCAGCCGATGGTCGCACCGCAAACGATGGTGGCGTTGGCGCCGATGGTGGCGCCGCGCCGGACCAACGTGCGCAAATAGTGGCTGTGCCGCACGATCTGCGAGCGCGGGTTGATCACATTGGTAAAGACACACGACGGACCGCAGAAAACATCATCCTCCAGGGTCACGCCGGCGTAGATCGAGACATTGTTCTGGATTTTGACGTTGTCACCGATCAGTGTGTCGTTGGCGACGAAGACGTTCTGGCCCAGGTTGCAGCGCGCGCCGATCTTGGCGCCTGCCATCACATGGCAGAAATGCCAGATCTTGGTGCCCGCGCCGATCTCGCACGGTTGATCGACATAGGCGCTGGGATGAACGGTATAGCTGACTTCGGCCATGATAGCGCGGCTAACGTTTCATGAGCATGGGATGAGCCATATCGTCGAGCGGCAGAGTGGGCGCGGTGCGGATGCGATGCACCAACTCGATAGACGGGCGCGCGTCGGCGAGACCGAAGCCGCGACCGGCCAGCGTCTCCTGATACACGCGCGTGTGCAGATCGGTGAAGCCCTCTGTAAATTCCACCTCTTCGCCGTCGATAGTGATCGAGCGAAACGTGCTGCGCTTGCCCGGTTCGACTGCGAACGGCAGATCGGCCGGATCCACGGAAAGGAACCATTTCACCCGCGCATGTTCCAGTTCGACGAAGCCGGACATGCGGTTTGGGTCGGCATGATAGACACGCGACTCGCCCGTCTCACCGAACAACCACTGCAGCAGGTCAAAGAAATGGATGCCGATATTGGTCGCGATGCCTCCCGACTTCTCGCTTACGCCTTTCCACGACTGGTGATACCACGCGCCGCGTCCGGTCACATAGCTGAGGCACACGTCATGCTGACGGCCGCCGCGTTGCTGCAACAACGTTTCACGCAACGCCAACAGCTTCGGATGCACGCGAAGCTGCAGAATGGTGAAGACCCGCCTGCCGGTTTCGTCTTCCAACTCCTGGAGCGCATCAAGATTCCAGGGGTTGATGACCAGCGGCTTCTCACAGATCGCATCCGCGCCGACCCGTAACGCCAGGCGGCAGTGCGCATCGTGCAGATAGTTCGGCACGCAGATGCTCACGTAGTGCACGCGCTGCCCTTCAGGGCCACGGCGCAGCTTTTCGAGATGCCGATCGAACCGCTCGTACTCCGTGAAGAAGCGGATGTCGAAGTCGTACTGGTCGAGTTGGCCGACGGCGTCGTGCGGATCGAGCGCTGCCAGCAGCCGGTTGCCCGTATCGCGGATGGCCCGCAAATGTCGCGGGGCGATGTATCCGCCCACGCCTGTGATCGCGAAGTTTTTCATCAAGTTGCTCGTCAGAAGTCGCCAGATTAGGCTGCTTCGCCCACCGTACGATGCTCCAAGCCGGAGACCACCATGTTCTGCGCCAGCATGAGCGCCGTCAAGCCATCATTGCCGGTGATCGGTACGGCGATCTCGCCGCGGACGGCGGCCAGAAACGCCTCCAGCTCGGCGCGCAGCGGTTCTTTCTTGTTGACCACGTGGCGGATCATGCGCCCCTCGCTGACGCCGCGCAGGACGCGCAGCGTGTCCCAGTCACCGTCGCGGGCTGTGGCATTTTCGTAGAAGTAAAGATCCTGCGTCAGATAGTCGACCCGGAACATGCCGCGCTCGCCCGTGACATACAGTTCACGGATCTTGGTCGGGGTCAGCCAGTTGATCGTCAGCGTGCCGAGGGTGCCGTCGCTGAGTCGCACCAGGCCCGTGAGCAGATCTTCACTGGTCGAATGGATGCGTCGCTCGGTCTCAGCATACGCTCGAATGACCTCAGCGCCGGTGATGTAGCGCATGATATCGAGATCGTGGACGGCGAGATCGATCACCACCCCCACATCGACCACGCGCACCGGGAACGGCCCCTGCCGTCTGGCATCGATCTGGAATACGCGGCCCAGCTCGCCCGCCGCCAGGTGCGCTCTTAGGGCAATGACCGCGGGGTTGAAGCGCTCGATGTGGCCAATCATCAGCTTGGACCCGCACCGCTCGGCTGCCGCAATCAATTGCTGACCTTCCTCGATGCTGAACGAGATCGGTTTCTCGATCAGCAGGTCGATGCCGCGCGCAATAACGGCCATCGCGACCCGAAAGTGTTGGACGGTTGGCACCGCGACACTCACCGCATCCGGGCGGAGGTCGTCCAACATCGTCTCGAAGTCGGCGTACGCCTGAGCGCCGAACTTCTCAGCGACGGCTGCGGCCGACTTGCCGTCGAGGTCGGCCACACCAACCAGGTCTACGTCCGGTAGATCCGAATAGACGCGCGCGTGGTTGCGTCCCATCGCGCCCACGCCGATGACAGTAGTACGAATAGTCATAAGGGATCGTTTCTTTCTTCAGCATCGGTTGCCGCCAGACGCTGGATGCTGTCCACCCATAGCTATTTTCTGCGTGCAGAGCGGCCACAGCCTAGCACAAAACCGGGCATTCTGTCCAGTCTGGTAGACGTGTGTTCATCGCCGGCAACCGCGTCTCAGACCCCGTCGATCTGCTCTACGAGCGCCCGCATTCGGCCGGCAACCATGTCGATCGCTACTGCACCGTCCGCAAGTATTGGGCGATGACCGATTCGGGCGACCGTCCTCGCTCAGAGATATCACGCTGCAAACGCCGGATGAAGCGCAGGTCGGCATCGGCGTCAACGAAGATCTTGACATCCATCAGGTCGCGCAGCCGCTTGTCGGCGAAAATCAGGATGCCTTCGACCAGGATGACCGGTTGCGGCGCGACATGCCGCGTCTTGGCCAGCCGGCTGTCCGTCTTGAAGTCGTACACCGGGATTTCGACTGCACGCTCTGCCTGAAGCCGGCGCAGATGTTGGATGAGCAAATCGTTGTCGAGCGAGTCCGGATGGTCG
>JALOOE010000262.1 GCA_025454565.1 Anaerolineae bacterium | reverse complement strand
GGTCGGCCACTCAGTGATCGTGACGAGGACGCAAGCCGCGGCCGGCGGCGCGCCGGCGCTCGACGTCGCGCTCTACTGGCAGGCGACGAGCAAGCTGCCCGCCGACTACACCGTATTCGTGCATGTGCTGGATGGTCGCGGGGAACGCGTCGCGCAGGGGGACGGCCCGCCGGTCAATGGCCGCTATCCCAGCAGCGCCTGGCTGCCCGGGCAGATCGTGGTGGACAAGCGCCGCATTCCGTTGCCTGCCGGCGTCAACCCGGCCGATCTGCAGGTGGCTGTGGGCCTGTATCGGCCCGAGGATGGTGTGCGGCTTCCGGCAACCGATAGCCGCGGCGCGCGTATGCCGGACGATCAAATCGTGCTGGCGCCCGCCGTGCGCTGAAAGGGGCGTTCGGAGCGTCCGTCAGGGCAACAACCCGTTCTTGATCAGCCACGCCTTAAGTTCCGCATTCGTCGGCTCGGTGATCACCGAGCCCCGATCGACGCCGCGCGGCCCGCGGCCCGCCGGCAGGGGCGCCGGCGGTTCCATCGGATCGACGCCTGCGCCATCGACGATCACGAATGTCGGCACGCTCTCGAAACCGGTGAGCGCGCGCACGCGGCCGGCCGCCTCGCGATCGCGGCCGATGTTGACGCTGCGGGCAGTCACGCCCCATTCGGCAAGCGCGTCCTGGGCGGCATGACAACTCGGACACCACGTGGTCATGTAGAACAACACCTCTTTGGTCATAGCCTCTCCACTCTGCCCATGCTGGCACAACAGGCGATAGCCGTCTCGACGGCCGCCTTCACCATGTCACCCCTTCAGCTTTTCGGCTTGTCCTCTTTCGGCTGCTGCGCCAGCAGGGCGTAAATGTCAACCGGCGGCTCATCGGCTGCGGGCGGCGAGGTCGGCGACGAGCCAGGAGCCGGCGATGCTCCTGCGAGCGGCGCAACAAGCTGCCCGGCCGGCGGCCCAGCGGGCGACTCGCTTGCCGCGGCCGGCGGCGCAGTCGGTTTCGGACGCTGCAGCGCCAGGATGAGCATGATCACGCCGGCAACCAGCAACAAGATCGGCCACCATTGTGCGATCAGTCCGGTGACATTCGAGGCGCCGACCAGGGTCACGACGCCGATCAGCAGGAATGCAGCGGCGGGAACGCCCGCCCACGCCGTATCTTGCTGCCCCAGGCGGAGAAGATAGAGCAGCCCGAACACGACACCCAGGCCAAGGAAGAAAATAGCCAGCCACGCCGCCTCGCTCAAGCGCGCCTGGAAACCGATCAGGACGCCCATCAACGTGAGCACGCCCGCCGGGATGAGCGCCCACCAGGTATCTTCGCCGGAAAGGAGTACAGTCCAGAAGCCTAACGCAACGCCGAACAGCACCAGCGCCGCCTGCCAAACGCCCAGGTTGATCCCGCGCCAATCCAGGAGCAGCAGAACGCCGATGGTGAGCAGTGGAAAGCCGGCGATGGCACGCCAGGTGCGCTGCCGATCGATGAGGAACCAGATCAGGAAACCGAGGCCGACCACGGCGAACAATCCGCCCCAGAGGCCGTCGCCGAACTCGCGGAAGACCTTAAGGTTGTTCAGCAGAAGGAACGCGCCGGCCAACAGGAGGAAAACCGCCCAAGCGAGCCTGTGCGTGCGAATCTTCATTCGATATCATCCTCTGAGAGAGCCTACGGCTGCTTTCCCGTGGTTTGCTCGCTGTCCGCTGCGCCCTGGGGCCGGCGGTCTGGTGAGGAATCCCAGCCATGCCTGGCGGCCGCGCGCCACTCCGCCACCGCCTGCCACAAGAAGGCCACGCCGAGCACGATCCACAGGCCGCGCTCCCACCAGCGGGTGGAACTCCAGGCCAGGCTGGCGCAAAAGAGGCTCAGCCCAATTGCGAACGGCGCCTGAAACCGTGGCAATCCCAGCGCATGGCGCATTTTGATGCGGCGCAGTGACGCCCACCAGTTCGTGTAGCTCCATGTAGCCAGAACGATGCTGAGCCCCAGGATCCACAACGCATTGCGGGCCACGCCGGGCCAGTCGATTAAGTCCATGGCGAAAACGAATCAGCGAATTACGAATGGCGAAGCAACAAATCGGCAAATCAGCGAAGCGGCAATGGGGTGCGGGCGAAGATCGCTGTTGGTTAGCGCGTGGCTCTCTCGCTGACTTGCTGATTTGAGATTTTCGCGGGCAAGCAGCCCTGCGCCACCAGCCATGCCACAGCGCCGGTCAGGTCGGGCTCGAAGACGACGCCAGCGCGGGCGCGTAGCGCGTCTGACTTGGGGTTGACGGCCACGCGGACTGCGGCGCAGTCGAACAGCTCGAGGTCGCCCTTCGTGTCGCCGGCTGCCAGGGTCTCCTCCGCCGAAATTCCCAACCGGGCCATCAAGCTGCAGGCGAACTCCGCCTTGCCGCCCTCCGGAACCCGATTGATCGAGCCGCCATCGAGCACGCCATCACGCGTCGTCAACTCGTTGGCCAGGCAATGATCCAGCGCGAACTCCCGCATGACGGGGTCCGTGTTGAGCGTGAAGCCTGCGCTGACCAACGCCACGACGACACCGGCAGCTTTCAGCGCCCGGAGCAGTTCAGGCGCGCCGGGGAGGTACGGATTCTCCGCCAGCAGCCGCCGGATGTGCGCCACCTCTTGCCCGGCCCACAGAGAAGCATCCCGGCGCAGCCATTCGCCGTAGCTGATGCGCCCCGCCAGCGCCAGCGTCCGATTCACCTCAGCCAAATGCGCTACACCGAGCCGGTGATGCAGGTATTGATATGGCGACTCGGCTTGTTTCAAAGTGCCATCGACGTCCAGGACGGCCAAGCGGATGAGCGGCAAGGTCAACTCCGCAGAGAGTTCAAGGTTGACAGGTAGAAGGTTGAAAGTGGGGGCCGGAAGCTGGCTCTACCTGTAACTTTCGACCTTCTCCCTTTGCCCTAAGATTCTGCCTCTGCCTCGTCCTCTTCGTCGGAATCTTCGTCAGACTCTTCCCATTCGCTGATCATCCAGGCGTTGGCGACGATCACCTGGTGGGTCTTGTCGCCCTTGCCGAAAGCCAGCGCCAGTCCGCCATCTTCGTCTGCCTGATCGAAGTCGAGCAGCTCAAGCTCATCGTCGGACAGCTTGCCCACGATCTCGTAGATGCCGTCCAGCCCGACGACAGGGTCGCTTTCGGGACCGGGAAACACGGTCGCGACGTACAACTCAAGCGCCATCCCGCCCTCGAAGAGCAGGTCGACATCGAAGAACGCGCGATTCTCCGGTGTCACCGGCTCGTCGGCATCCTCATCGCCCAACGAGGTTTCCCATAGCTCAAGCCCTGCTACGTGAAGGCCGACGAGTTCGTCGAGCTCGGCCCGGCGGTCGTCGTCCAGCATCGAGTAGAGCTTCGCCAGGCTCGAAAATCTCGATCACATCGTCTCTGCCATTGTCATTCATAACAAACTCCTTGGTATATTTGACCGGCGCGATTATACCACGGAACCATTCAGGCGCGAATTTGCACTTGCCTTACGCTACGGACGGATCGCACCGACGAAAAAGCGCCCGGCTCACACCAGGCGCTTTCGAGGACAATCAGAGCAAGTCAGCTAACGGCGGATCGCCACCGGCATGCCGATATAGGCCATGTCGTAGAGCTTCTTCGCCGCGGCATCCTGCAGCACAATGCAACCGAACGAGATCGGTGTGCCGATCTTGTTGCCCCAATCCCGATAGCCGGTCTTGGCGTCGATGGGCAAACCGTGGATACCGTTCTCTGTCCCGCCGGCCCAATAGATGCCCAGCCAATACGGCATCCAGAAGCCCCAGCGCGAGCCATACGCCCGCGGTATCTTGGACTGTACTTTGAAGTTGCCGACAGCGGTGCCCCAACCCGACCGGCCCGTGGAGCAGGGCCAGGTGTCCGTGATCGAGCCACCCTGGAAGAGATAGCAGCGCTGCTTGGATATGCTGGCCACCAGTCCGGTGCCGCCGGCCGGCGCGGCCACGGCTGGCGCGCTGACAGGCCCTGCCGCCGGTGCGGGCTTGGCCTGTGTCCCACCCTTGCCGGGAATCACCAACCGCTGACCGGTGTAAACCAGGTTCGAGTTCTTGATCCCATTGGCTTGCATGAGGGCCGCAACGGATGTGCCGGTGGCCGCGGCGATCTTGGCGAGGGTATCCCCGGGCTTCACGATATAAACGCCGCCTGCTGGACTGGGTTCGGCGGCTGCGGCAGCAGGCTCGATTGAGGTTGCGGTGCTCGGCGGGCTGCTCGCGGGCGCCTCGACCAGTGCGGCAACGTGCGCAGGGCTCGCCGAGGCTGGCGCGGCGACGGACGCGGTAGCCACCGCTGGGTTGACCGCCGCAACCGGTGCTGAACTGGCCGGCGCCGCGTTGGGGCCAGGGATAATCAGCCGCTGGCCTGTGCTGATCAAGTCAGGGTTCTGGATGCCGTTGGCCTGCATAAGCGCCGCGACCGACGCGCCATGACCAGCGGCGATCTTGGCGAGGGTATCCCCGGGGTTAACCGTATATGTCCCATCGCCGGCCAAAGCCGAGACAGGCCATAGGGTCAGAAGCATGCAGAGCAGGAGCAGCCCAACAAGAGCGCGAGTGAAACGCATGAATGCCTCCATTGGAAGCTAAGTTGGCTCTTTGGGCGTGGCAGCACTCCTTAAAGGGAGAAAGTGACAAGCGACACGGCGATCAGTAACGCCATTATACCAGTAAATCGCGCTTGCGTCAAGATTGAATTGTGAGGAATTTGTATGCTCTTCAGAAGAAGTCAGCGACCGAGCAAAAAGCCCAGGATGGCGGCCGTGAGCGCGATAACACCCAGCACGGCGGCATAGCGCGCCAACAGCCAGCGGCGTTCACCCACCACAGCGAAGAGCGCGCCGCACGCACCTCCCGCCAACGCGCTGACCGGAAAGCAGACGTAAGAGGTCAGCGCTTCGATCTCTCCCGGTGAGACGCCGCGCGCCTGGGCCACCGCCCCAACCACCGTCCGGGCGACGGCTGTGCTCAGAATCGCCATCGCCACCGCGCCGGCGACCACGAATAGCAGATCACGGAGACCTGATTGCTGCGTCATTGCATGAGATCCACAGGCTGCTCCATGCGGCTATTTGCCCGGCGTTGGTGACACCGCTCGCGTGGGCTGTGCCGACGACACGTTCTTGACATACTTATCAAAAAACGCTACCGACCGTTGAAGCGCGACGCTCAAGTTGCCGGCGATATTATGATCGTCGCCCGGATACTTGAAGTATTCCACCGTCTTCCCGGCATCCTTCATCTGTTTCTCAAGTGTATCCGAAAACTCGACGGGCACCGACGTATCCGCGGTGCCGTGGTGAAGCTGAAGCGGCCCGGAAATCTCATTAAGGTAGCTGTTCGGCGAGATGGACGCGTAGAACTGCGGGTTTTCCTCCGGCGTGCCGTATTGCGCGGTCAGATCGTTGCGCCAGCCGCGTGCAGGCGCCGGCATACCGCCCGGCCCCGTTGGCGCCCGCCGCCAACGGTCGAACAGATCGGGATAGGACGCCACGACGCCGGCCCAGATCACGCCCGCCTTGACATCGGGCACGGTGACCATGGCGCGCAGGGTGACGCTGCCGCCCATCGAGTGGCCCCACATGCCGATGCGATTGGGATCGGCATCCTTGAGGCGTTTGACCGAGGCGAGCGCGTTCAGCACATCCGCGGTGTAATCGACGTTGCCGTAGCCGCCGGCGGCCCGCCCCTCCGAGCTGCCATGCCCGCGATAATCCGACTTGAAGGTGATATATCCGTTTCTGGCAAACGCTTGAAGGTGATATATCCGTTTCTGGCAAACGCGTCCTGATACGCCACATAGCGCTCAGTCGTCCGATATTGGTCGGGCGGGATGTAGCCATGATTGAAAATGACCACCGGCCACCCCGTGGGCGGCTTCGGTCCCGTCGGCACCGTCAACAGGCCGTTGATCTTGAACCCGTCCGACTTGTACGAGGCGACGGAGCGGCTGTAATTCGCGCCCGGTGGAAGCGTCTGTTCGATCACCAGATCGCTGCCCGGATAGCTCTGCTTGCGCATCGCTTCGATCGCGAGTGGGCTCAACGGCGTCGCTGTCGGCGCGCTGGTCGCCGTAGCCGTGGCAGTCGGTATGGGTGTTTGCGTCGGCGCAGTCGTTGGCGTGCGTGATGCAGTCGGCGTTGCAGTTGGCGCGGCCGTGGCGCTCGGCGCCGGCGTGGCGCTCGGCGCCACAGTCGCGCGCGCAACCGGCGCGGGAGTCGGTGTCGGCGCGGGCTGACCGCCGCACGCGGCAAGCGCCACCGCCAGTCCGATCAAAAGCACGGGAAATCTCAGTCTAGCCAGGATTCTCATCTCACAATCCCCAATCTCTTCATCTCTCAAGCGTTCTCGCGGGCTATCTTCGCCTGGCGCACGATCTCTGCGATCTGCGCCAGGTGGCTATGCTCGTGGTTGAGGCCCTGGAGGAAACGCGCAATCGGATCATACCCCGGCCCATCCGGTCGCCAGCGGAACAGGTTGTCCAGGTGCGGCTCATCCGGCCACACAGCCAACGTTGCCAGCCGCATGCGCCGGCTTTCTTCAAGTCGCCGGCGGCATTGCGCGATGGTGGTCACGCTCTGCCACGGCACTTCAGCGCGCGAACGGCCCTCGCGCTGCGGCACGCCGCGCGCCATCTCGGCCGCGACGAAGGCAGTCTCCTCCGCCGAAGCGGTCACATGCACGATCACATGGCCCAGTGTCCAGGCGATCCTGGCCTCCTCAGGCGCCGTCGCATATGTGTCATTGGCTTCAGGGTCTTCGGGGACGAAAACCACGTCTGCGTCCGTGCACGCGGAGATCAACTCGAGCTCGCTCTCAATCATTTCATCGGTGACACGCCGCAGATCGTCACGTGTCAGCCCCTGGCTCAACTCCTGGATGGTGCATTCTTTTGCTCGCACGCGCGCGAAATCTAGCATAGTCGATATCCATACCTTCCAAGTCCATCAATTCTCGCCTTGATTATCATCTGCGCTGTCCGGGACGCAGTGGTCGGTCATACAATTCGGGGGCAGATTCGGCAGCCAACCCGCCAACTCAGCGGTCGTGTCGAGTATCAGGTCGGCGCCGAGGAGATCCTGGCGCTCACCAAAGCCACACAACACGCCCACCGCCAATGCGCCCGCGGCCTTGGCAGAGCGCACATCCACCCCCGTGTCGCCCACCATGACGCACTGCTCGGGCAGCAGGCTCAACCGCACCGCAGCCAGCCGGATCGGCGTCGGGTGCGGCTTGAGATGCGGGGTGTCATCCCGAGAGATCACGACAGATACCAGGTCTGTGAGGCCGTACTGCTCCAGAAACGCCAGGCTCTCGGCGCGACTGCGGCTGGTCACCACCGCCAGGGCATAGCAATCGGCCAGTGCGGCCAGCATCTCGGGCGTACCGGCCACGGCCACAAATCGCTCCGGCACACGAATACCGCGCCAACGATGCAGGGCATCGCTCATGCGAAAAAGCACACCGTCAAGGCGCAACCGATCCAGCAACGTCACCAGCCCGTTGACCCACACCTCGCTCGACATCAGCACGCGGCGCGCGACGTACTGGCGATTCGTGACGGGCAGCAGCTTCTCCAAGAAGCTGAGGCGGCGTGCCAGGCTTTGCACCGCAGCGTCATCGGTCTCGATCAGGGTGCCGTCCAAATCGAACAGCAGCGCCCGGATCTCCCGCGTATGTGCCAGGTCGCGCCACAGAAGCGCTGCGTCTGTGGGCGCCTTGACCTCGGGGAAGGGATCCTGGTCCAGCACCTTGCTGAAGGCATACCCCAACAAGATGCGCAGCGATGCGATCACCGGCGCCGCGAGCAAGAGCCCCAGGATGCCCAGCAGCTCGGCGCCGATCAACGCGCCGATGATGATGACAATGGGGTGCAGATCGATCCGGCGGCCGATGACACGCGGGACGATGTACAGGTTTTGGAACTGCCCATACAGCAGATAAACCAGGAACACGATCAAGGCAAACCAGAGGTTACTGATCGGCAGCCAGGATGAGCCAAAAGTGAGAGCGATGAGGATGCCGACGGTCGCGGCGATGAACGGGCCAATGCTGGGGATGAACTCACCGAGCATCGCCAGCAGGCCCAGCGCCGGGGCATTGCGCACGCCAAGGATCGACAGCGTGACCCCGATCATGAGGCCCATCACAACCCCGGCGATGAGTTGCCCTCGCACAAAAGCATCCCACAGCGAAGCCAGCTCGCCCCACAGCCGTCGCAGCTCTGGGCGCAGCGCATCCGGGGCACGCGTGACGGCATACCTGGCGATCTTCGGCCAGTCTTTGACGAGATAGAAGCTCAAGATCACCACCAGCAGGGTCCCGAAGACGCCACTGACGGCCCGGATCACCACTGCGGCCGCGCCGGTGGCGAACGGGAAGAACACATCCTGAAGCCGTTGCAGGATTGCCGGATCGACGTGGAGGATGCCGGTCAGCGCTTCGCGGATCGGTCGATACAACTCGCCCAGATCCAGGATCAGGTTGGGCGCCAACTCGATCGGCTCAGGCGTGAAACGCGCCAACACTTGCAGCACACGCGTGAATGTGCCGGCCAGCCCCGACCCCAGGAGTACCACGCGTGGCAGAACCCCGGCCACCGCGATGCCGATCAAGATCAACAGGAGCAGATAGACGATGACGACAACCAACTTGCGCGGCCATCCCGTGCGGCGCAAGATGCCGTTCACAGGGAACGAAGCCAAGAACGACAGGATGAAGACGAGCAGCAGGGGTGTCCACAGGATACGAAGCCGAAAAACGAGCCAGACGCTCGCGGCCAGGCAGCAGATGACGAAGAGGTTTTTGGCGAATGGGCTCCAGCGAGTGCTCACAGTTAGCCTATTCCCACCGTGCGTATCAACAGAAAAGCCGTCGCGACCTCATTGTCGCGACAGCTCCTCTGTTCAAAAGAGGGCCGTCACGGCAGACCGCCGAGTTTGTCAAGCGGCCAAAACCGGAATACGGCATGTCCCAAGACCGAATCCAGCGGCACAGATCCGAAATAGCGGGAGTCTTTGCTGTTGCTCCGATTATCCCCCATCACGAACATTTCCATCGGCGGCACAACCCACGAACGGCCCTCGCCTTGCGTGATCTGGTTGAGGTAAGGCTCGTTCAGCGCTTGCCCGTCGACGAGAACGTGGCCGTTGGCGACGGAGACACGCTCGCCCGGCAGACCCACCACGCGCTTGATCAACGGCACCGGGCCACCGGTGGGATCGCGAAGTACGACGATATCGCCTCGACGGGGCGGGTGCAGCCAATAGCTGACCTTTTCTACCATCAAGCGCTGCGTAGGTTGGAGATTCGGCTCCATGCTCTGCCCGAGGACAACCGTGGATTGGGCGAGAAAAACGTGGATGAGCAGCGCCAGGGTGATCGCGGGAACCAGCGTGGTCACCAACTCGCGGACGAAGGCAATCACCTGCTTTCGCCGGGAGTGGCTGGGTGACGGCTGCGCTATCTCGGGCGATAGTGTCGCGTCGTCCATCTCAGGGCACCACCCCGACGCCTTCCGGCGGCCAGTAGCGAAATGCGGCGCGCCCGATGATCTGCTCCATGGGCACCGAGCCGAAGACGCGCGAATCGCGGCTGGCGCCGCGATTGTCGCCCATCACGAACACGCTGAGCGGCGGGACCAGCCACGAACGCCCCTGGCCCAGGGTCGGCTGCGCGAGATATGGCTCTTCTAGCGGGGTGCCGTCGATATACACGCGGCCATCGGACATGGCGACACGTTCGCCCGGCAGACCTACGACGCGCTTGATCAGCAGCTCCGGGCCGCCGGTCGGATCGTGCAGCACGACGATATCCCCGCGGCGCGGGCCGTGGAACCGATAACTCAGTTTCTCCACCACCAACCGCTCGTTGGTGTGCAAGTTCGGCTCCATGCTTTGGCCGTAAACGCGCGTCGCCTGGGCCAGAAACGCATGGATCAACAACGCAATCACTACCGCCGGCAGGATCGTGCCGAATAGATCCCGCAGCGCGCCGCTCACCAGACCGCGTGCGCGCCGCTGAACCGGCGGCGCTGCTGCCGGCTCGATGGGTTCTATCGACTGCGGAGTGATCTCGTCCATTTCAGTGTCAGATTAGCAGGCTCCAGATTGAAGGTGAAAGGTTGAAGGTCGACCGGCTCGCGCCGACAGTTTTTTACCTTCAACCTTCAACCTTGAACATGCAATACGTTCGCCTAGCGCCGGCCGCCGTAGCCGCCGCGGCCGCGGGCACCACTGCGATCGGTGCTGCGCCCGCCGCGATCACCGCCGCCGCTCGGCGCACGGTCATGGGCACGCGCTTCTTCCGCGCTCCAGCCTTCCAACACAGCCTGTCTGCTCAGGCGGATCTTGCCGCCCGGATCGATGTCGATCACCATCACGGTGATCTCATCGCCCATCTGCACAACGTCTTCGACCTTCGGGACGCGATAGTCGGCCAACTGCGAGATGTGCACCATGCCATCCTGGCCGGGCGCGATCTGGACAAAGCAGCCGTACGCCTCGATGCGCACCACCTTGCCGGTGTAGATG